>DAOSXE010000009.1 GCA_035380285.1 bacterium
TGGCCGTGGGCGAAGGGGTGGCGGTCGGCGGCGGGGTGGAACTGGGCGTGGCGGTGGGGGGCGCCGACGGGGTGGGCGTGGCCGTGGGGGGCGGGGGGTAGAGGGTGTAGGAATCGATTTCGTCCCCGGCGGTGTTGAAGAACCTGAAGGTGATGTGATCGGATGCGGCTTCGATCCATTGGGCGCCCCAGTCGGCGTTGTAGCGGACTTGACTGATCGGCTGGGGAGTGGTGAACGAATAGAGGTCGCCGCCGCCCGCGCCATTGACGAAGTAGGGGATCCCGTCGACGCTGAGACGTTCGTAGTGATGGGCGTGGCCGGCCAGGACGGCATCGGCCCCCCAGGCGGCGAACGGCCAGCGCATGTAGGCGACGCCGGGAGCGTAGGAGGAAGAGGAAGAATACGGGCAGTGGTGCAGATAAACGATATTCCAGACCGCGGTCGAGGCGGCAAGCCCGTTTTGCAGCCAGATTCCCTGCGTCGACCCGGCCGAGGTTCCATCCGGTTCGTTGGTGTCGCTGTCGAGGGCGAACAACCGGATTATGTTCCGAGAGTCGACCAGGTCGTAGTAGCGCTCGTTGCCGGGCAGAGCGAAGTAGTCGTAATAGGGCGCCGGCGGGTAGGTGTACCAGTCGTGGTTCCCCATCACCGGCCAGAAACGGTTCTGGGTGGCCGAAGAAAACCAGCTCCCGGTGTAGGGATAGATGTAATCGGAGTAGAACTGGCCGATATTGCTATCGATGGTGAAGGCCGATCCCACCGGGTAATTGTTGTCTCCCAGGGTGATGATGAAGTCCGGGTCCCAGCTTTTAACCAGGTCGGCCACGTCTTCCTCGTGTTCGGGCCCGAGATTTCCGCAAGCTTCGCCGTAGTCGCCGATGACGGCGAACCTGACCACGGGCGCCGGCGAAGGCGAGGTCGTCGGACTGGGCGAGGGCGGAGGCGACGATGACGGGGTCGGGCCGGGGGACGGGGTCGTGGAACCCGTGGTCGAAGGCGACGGAGACGGCGGAACGCTGGGAGAAGGAGACGGCGGCACGGAAGGCGAGGGCGCAGGAGACGCGGTGGGAGACGGGGAGACGGTCGGGGTGGCGGTGGAAGAACGAGTCGGGGCGGGCGATGGCGGGGATGAAGGAGAGGGCGACGGCGTACAGCCGGCGACGGGCGACGGAGACGGCGGGGGGTCCGTGGTAAGCCGCAGGCTGTGAGTCCAATCATGGTCGCCGGCGGCGCTGACCACCCAATCGTAGGCGGCGGTTTCGTAGCCGTTCCCGGGCCAGGGGTCCATGTAGTAGACGTTGTCGCCCTCGATTCCCCGTCCGGCCAGGAAATGCCCCCCTCCCCCGACCCAGCCCCAGCGCATGACGAAAGGACGGCCGGCCGCGATCTCCGCGGTCACGGTGGCCTGGGAGAGCTCGGCGGCGGTGGCGGCGCTGGCCACCCCCCAGTGGGCGAGGATGGCCTGCAGGCTCCCCGAGGTTCCGTACAGGTAATTCCAGTAATTACAGTCGACGTTGTCCCAATTAAACGTCGGGTTCCCGCAGCAATCGGCCCGGGTCCAGGCCCAATTGGCGATCTCGCACTGGGTCGGTTCTTGGCCGTAATATACGAGTATGGGCTGCGACGTTCCCGCCCAGCACCATTGGCTGTGCTCCTGGAACGTTTCCGGAACCGACAGGACCGCTCCTTGTCCGCAAAAGGCGGCCCACAGAAAGACCGATAGGGCCAGCAATGAAGACAGGCGGAACCGGGTCCGATCCGGCCCGGGGGATTGCCTTTTAACGTCCCGGCGCATTCAGATTCTCGGCGACGACGGGCTTGAGACCGGCCATGACCTGGGAAAGTTCCGCGAGTTCGGGATAGCCCGGTCCGCTCTTGAGCCCCGGAGCGAAACCCCGGCCCTCGAAACTCAGGGGCGTAAAATTGTAGTCGTCGAGCCCGGGGAGCGTGAAGAAGTAAGCCGCCGCCTGGTAGACGGCCACCAGCCGGGGACGGTACCCCCGTGGGGCCCAGTGCCGCCCGATTTCGCTCCATTCCCGGGCCAGGGCGGCTTTGCCGATCCCGACCGCGGTCCAGGCTCCGTTCATCTCGGCCACCGTCAGCACGGCCCTGGGCTCGCCCCCGACCTCGACCGGGAAGAACCAGCTTCCGGCGGGGCGGATGAGCGACGAGACCGTAACGTCCGGACCGGCGTTCAGCAGATCGCGGGGCGCCATGCTGTAGAGCCGGAAAGGCTCTCCCAGCCCGGCTTGGGCTAAATCGTCGACGGGAGCGAATCCGTATGCTGCCCGGTCCGCGGCGGGGATGCTCTCAAGAAACGGCCGCAGACCCGCGCGGGCGGCGGCGGATACCTCGTCCGGCGCTTCGTCCCCAAGCACGGACCCGGAAACCGTGGCCGTCGCCAGCCAGAACATACAGAACTGCAACCACGGCCGCGGTGTTTTCATTGTTCCTCCCGGCGAAGATGGGATCGATCGACATCTTGTATAAATATAACACCTAACGGCCCCGGAGGAGAGCGTTCGGGGGATGTTTTCAGGGTTCAGGGTTCGGGGTTCAGGGTTCAGGGAATTCAGAATACAGTATTCAGTAGCCCTCCGCCTTGCCCCCCAATGAGTCCACAGATGGGGAGGAACGCAAAGAGCATGGAGCATAGTGCATAGAGCAAATCCGCTTGTGCCCTCTTGTGCCTTTTGTGGCTAACCCTCTTCCCTTCATGCTCTTCATGTCCTTCATGGTAAATCCTCCCTGAACCCTCTCTTCCCCCTCTCTGTGTCTGTGGTTAATCCCCCGGTTTTGGGGGCGGGTGGGAGTTTTGATTTGACAGGCCGAAGACGGCGCAGGAGGATTTACATAACGGAACCAAGGAGAGCAAACCCATGAAAATCGCGGTTACGGCCCAGGGAACCACCCTGGAGAGTTTCGTGGATCCTCGCTTCGGCCGCTGCCGGTACTTTCTCTTTATCGACAGCGGGTCCCTGGCGGTGGATGCCCGCGGCAACGAATCGGCCGGGGCGGCCGGCGGCGCCGGGATCCAGGCCGCCAAGTACGTGGTCGAGCAGGGAGCCGAAGCCCTGATCACGGGCTCCGTGGGCCCTAACGCCGCCGGGGTGCTGCGCGAAAGCGGCATCGCCGTCTACCGAGGCGCGGGTACCGTCGGCAGCGTGGTGGAAAAGCTCGCGGCCGGGAAGCTGCCCCCGGCGGAACTCCGGGCCTGATCCGTCGTACCACGGACGGCGCCCGGGATAAGAACCCGGCTTATGTTCGGAACGGTCCTCCTGGTCGCGGTTACGGTGATGGAGTTCTACGTCTTCTGGCGCATCTCCTCGGTTCCTCGCGTCAGGCGCTTCTTGCCGCCGGGGCCGCTGGCCGCCATCGGCGCGGGACTCTGGATACTCTTCTACCTGGCGCGCTTCGTCAGCCACGGAAGCCGGAGCGCCGCGGCGACGGGGGTGGAAGTGGCGGGCATGATCTGGCTGGGGGTTCTCTTCATCACGTTCGTCTGCGTGCTGGCGGCGGACCTGTTGACCGGTTTCGGCTTCTTCTTTCCCCGGACGGCGCCGAGATGGCGCGGCGCGGCTCTCCTGGCGGGGGGGGCGCTCTCCGTCCTGGCACTCGTCCAGGGTCTGCGCCCGCCGGAAATCGTCACCTACCATATCCGGCTGCCCGGCCTTTCCCCGGAACTGGAAGGGATCAAGTTGGCGGCGATCGCCGACACCCACCTGGGAACCATCCTGGGTGCGGATTGGATGAAAGCGCTGGTGAACCGGGTCGAACGGGAACGACCCGACGCGATCCTGCTTCTCGGCGATATCCTCGAAGGCTACGGAAACGATCCGGAAGAGCTGATCCCGGTCCTCCGGGGCCTTGCCGCACCGCTGGGGGTCTGGTCGGTTCCCGGCAACCACGAATCCTACGGCCGGGAAACCGTCACCCGGGAGATTCTGGACGGGGCCGGTTTCAACCAACTCTTCAATACCCATACCGAACCGCTCCCCGGCCTGGTTCTGGCCGGTATCGACTATCGGCGGGAGCGGGAAGGAGAGGAAAACGACGAACGTCTTGTCCAAGCCCTGGGAGGAAAACCGGAGGGAGTCGCCATCCTGCTCTCCCACTCGCCGGCGCCGGCTGAGGCCGCGGCCGGGGCCGGCGTGGACCTGATGCTCTCCGGGCACACGCACGGGGGGCAGATCTGGCCCTGGAGTCTGCTGGTCAAAACCCGGCATCCCTGGCTGGCCGGGCACTATCGGGTCGGATCCATGCAGATCATCGTCAGCCGGGGAGCCGGCACCTGGGGGCCGCGCATGCGGCTCTGGCAACCGGGCGAAGTTTCGATCGTCGTCCTGCATCGAGCGGATGCGGGCCTGGAGACTTCTACACCTGATTACTCTGATTAACTCCGATGGGGGAGTTCCGGATTCAGGAAACGATCGCCATGAAGAACATGAAGGGCATAAAGGGAAGAGGGTTAGCCACAAAAGGCACAAGAGGATTCAGGATTTGTTTTACTCTATGCACTATGCTCCATGCTCTATGCTTTTTCGACCATGAAGGGCATGAAAGGGGGAGAGTGAGGGTTCAGGGTTCAGGAAGGGAGTTGAACCACAGGCCACAGAGGGGGGGAGAGGGTTCAGGGTTCAGGGTTCAGGGTTCAGGGTTCGGGGTTCAGGTTCGGAGAAAGGTCATTGCGAGGAGCCGAAGGTGACGAATCGATCTCTTGATCAGTCCAAGTATAAGGAGATCGCTTCGCTCCGCTCGCAATGACGGGAATATGCTCTATGCCCTATGCTCTTTGCGTTCCCCTCCATCTGTAGCCTCTGTGGTTAATGTTTCTCATTCATGCTGAAGCCAGGCTCATAACTCGGAAGTTGGAATGAACGCCCACGCCGCCCGGAACGATCCCGGGGACACCAATACGCTGCCCTGGCCGGCCGGAATCGCAGCCGGTCGCGCTCTGGTCTATCGGCTTACCTTCTTTTTCCTGCCCCTGTTCCTGATCGAACATGGACGGACCGGGTGGGAAATCGGAGCGCTGATGTCGCTCTTCGCCCTCACCACCCTCCTGCTGGCGATGCCCTTCGGTGTTTTCAACGACCGGATGGAATCGCGCCGGCTGGTTATGGCCGGCTTCGTCGGTCTGACCGTCTTTTACCTGGGCCTGGGTTGGGCGGGCGAAGGGTGGACCCTGATTCTCATTTTCCTTCTCGGGGGACTGGGCGCCAGCATCACCCAGGTCTCGCTGGAGAGCCTGGTGTTGAAAAGCGCGCGGCCGGAGAAACGGGGCGGACACTTCGGGATCTACAGCTCCGTCACCACCCTGGTCTTCGCCGTCGCCGTCGTCGCCGGGGGCTGGCTTCTGGAGACTTTCCGCTTTCAGGCGGTCTTCCGGGCTTCGGCCGCCGGCTGCGTGGCCCTGGCCCTGCTCTCCCTGCGGCTCGGGCGCAGCCGGGAGGTCAGAAGCCCGATCTCCACCTACCGGAGCGATACTTCCGAACGGGGCAAACGGATCTTTATCGTTATCCTCTTTTTTTTCGCCTTTCATTGGGGGGCCGAAGTCACTTCCTACACCCCGTTCCTACGCGAACGGTTCGGCTACGATCTGAAAGCGACCGGACTCTATATGGGCACGGCCCTGGCCGCGCTGGCCGGGGCCTCGTTCCTGGGGGGCAGATATTCGGACCGGCTGCTCTCGATCCGCGGTTTGATGGGGTGGGGGTTCGTCCTTTCCGGCGCCGCCCAGATCCTGATGATCTTCCCTCCCCCGGGGCTGAGCCTGGCCTTCCGCGTCGCCCATGAGATCGGGGACGGACTGATCATGGTCCTCATCTTCTTCTGGGCCTCGAAGGTGTTCCACGTCGACCGGCTCAGCGGCAACTACGGCGTGCTTACGTTCGCCCTCCTGGCCGGACAGACCGTTTCCTCCCTGATTTTCGGGCCGGTGGGAGCCGCCTGGGGCTATGATGCGCCGCTGTGGATGAGCGGGGCCGTCATCCTTCTGTGCTTCGCCGCCCTGAGGCGGTTCCGGCACGAAATCTTCGCCGGGGTCTGAGCTGGGGGGAAAGTGGGAAAGAGAGGGTTCAGGGTTCAGGGTTCGGGGTTCAGGGGGGGAAGCATGGAGCATAGAAGCCCCCGGAGATTTCTGCACCCGTGCAAAGCAAAGGGCATAGAGCATGGAGCACATTGTCATATGTAGCATGGATGGCGGCAAAGAGCATAGGGCATAGAGTAATCCCCCTGAACCCCGAACCCTGAACCCTTATCGCACCTGATTACTCTGATTAACTCTGATGGGGAAAGATTTATATGGGGGACCAAAGGCCGTCACGTCCTGAACCCCGAACCCTGAACCCTCTCTTCCCCCCCCCTACAGTAGCTACATGCCTACATGTGAAAAAAATCGGAATCCCGGGGGGGGGCGGCTCAGCGGCGGCCGACGGAGGAGATGAGGTCGCGAAGCTTGGCGCTGTCGAGATTACGGAGGTAGAGCGGGGCTTTCTTTTCCGGCTGGAAGCGGCGGACCTCCTCGTCGAAAGGCTGGGGATGAGCGGGGTTGACGTAAAAAACGCCCAGGGGAAGCTTCTCGGTCTCGAGGGCGCGACGGAAGGCCGCTTCCTGATCGGAAGGATCGTGGTCGGCACCCAGGGGGTAGGTATGCTCCCGGAACCAGGCATAGGTGTTGAGATCGTTGTAGGAAACGCACGGCTGGAGGATATCGACCAGGGCGTACCCCCGGTGGGTTATGGCCCGTTTCACGATCTCGCGGGTGCCGTCGGGGTCGCCGATGAAGGCGCGCGCCACGAAAGACGCGTTGAGGGCGACGGCCAGCGCCACGGGGTTGAGGGGCTCCTCGTACACCCCGTGGACCTGGACCGGGGTCCGAAACCCCGGTGCGCTGGTGGGCGAGGCCTGCCCCTTGGTCAGGCCGTATACCATGTTGTTATGGACCAGGTGGGCGATGTCGGGGTTGCGGCGGATGGCATGGATGAAATGGTTTCCCCCTTCGCCGTAGGTGCAGCCGTCCCCGCTTGCGGCGATCACGGTCAGACCGGGGTTGGCGGCCTTGATGGCGGTGGCGGGGGGAAGCGCGCGGCCGTGGAGCCCGTTGAAATAATGACAGCGCAGGTACTGGGGAATCTTGGCCGCCTGGCCGATGCCCGAGACCATGACCAGATGCCGGGGCTCGATCCCGAGCTCGGTTAAAGCCCGGGTCAGCATCTTCAAAATGCCGAAGTTGCCGCACCCGGGGCACCAGGCGATGTCCAGGCCGGCCATCTCGAACCGGTCGGCGCTCATCGGGAAAGCTCCCTTTTGACTGCCGCTGAGAGTTCTTCCACCGAGAACGGCAACCCGTCGTATTTGCGGACGGATCCCGCAACCTCCTGACCCGTGGTCATCCGAATCAGGCGGGCGAACTGGCCGGTGGCGTTGTTCTCGACCGCCACCGTCCGGCGCGCGCGTTTCATCCAGTCGCCCAGGTCCGGCCAGAGCGGATGAATCCAGGAAAAATGCAGATACCCCACTCCTTCTCCCTTCAGTCCCTCCAGAGATTCGATCAGGGCTTCGCGGGTCGACCCCCATCCCAACACAAGAAGACGGTAATCCTCGTCGCCGAAGAATTCGGGGGCGGGAACGGCTTTTTCGATCGCCGCGGCCTTTTTCAGCCGCTTGTCGACCATGGCGGTGCGAACGACCATGGATTCGGTGATGTGGCCGCTCTGATCGTGCTCGTCGCTGTCCGCGCAGACCAGACCGTCCCCGAACCCGGGAACGCCCCGAGGCGAAATTCCGGTGTCGGTGAAGGCGTAGCGGCGGTACTCCGGCGAAGACTCGACCAGCGCTTTTTCGACGGAAAAGCCTTCGAGATCGAAGGGGGCGAGATCGTAGTGCGAATCGAGCAGATATTGGTCGGTGAGAACGACGACCGGCACCTGGAAACGGTCGGCCAGATTGAAGGCTTCCCGGGAGAGACTGAAGGCCTCCTCCAGCGACCCGGGGGCGAGCAGTATCCGGGGGAATTCGCCGTGACCGGCGAAGAGGGCGAAGAGCAGGTCGCCCTGTTCGGTCCGGGTGGGAAGGCCGGTGGCGGGCCCGGGGCGCTGGGCCAGGTGGATCACCGCCGGGGATTCGATCGCCCCGGCCAGGCTCAGCCCCTCCGCCATCAGGGCGAAGCCCCCGCCCGAGGTGGTGACCAGGGCGCGGGCCCCGGCGAACCAGGCGCCCAGGGACATATTGACGGCGGAAATTTCGTCTTCCGCCTGCTCGACCTCGATCCCGAAACCGTCGGCGTGGCCGGCGATGAACACGCCCACCCCGGTCGAAGGCGACATCGGGTAGAACGAAAGGAAATCGCAGCCCCCCGCCATCGCTCCCAGGGCGACGGCCTCGGTCCCGGCCAGAAGCAGTTCCCCGGGGCGGCCCGTGCCGGGCAGGGAGGGGACATCCTCACCGCGCTCGGCCCGGAACCGTTCCCCGATAGCGTACCCGCGGTCGAAGGCCGTCCGGTTGCCGGCCGCCACCTCGGCGCCTTTCCCGGCGAAGTACGCCTCCACGGCCTCCCCCGCCGAGGAGCGCTCAGCTCTCAGAACACCGGCCAGGACCCCGGCGGCGATCGAGTTCACGTAGTGCTCGGCGCCGATCTCGCGGGCCATTTCCCGCCAGGGGACGGCCAGAAAAATTCCGCGGCCCGACTCCTTCTCGGGCAGATCGTCGGCTTCGCCGACGACCAGCGAGCGCGCGGTGAGGCGCTCGCCCAGGTGCGCGGCGCCGCCCCGGTGCAGCACGAGAGCCACGTCCACCCGTTCCGAGTAGGCCCGGACCGGGCGGGACGAGACCCGGATCGAGGTCGTGTTCATTCCTCCCCGGATCCGGGACATGTACTCCCGTGAAGAAAAAACGTGGTTGCCGCCCCCTTTGAACAGGGAGAGGAGCAGGCTTTCCACGGTTTTGATCCCCTGCCCCGCCTGGCCGCAGATGGCCAGGGAAACATCGTCGGGCCGAGACGGCATTATCCTCTTACCTCCCCGGGACGCCGAAGCGCCCCCTCCACGGAACGGGGGGCGCCGGCCTCGCGGCCGGCGCCCCTTCTGTTCGAACCGGACCGGCTCTCAGTAGGGATAGGGGTTGGTGACCTGGTCGTCGGTGGACGCGCCGTAATAGGCGGTGAGACCGTTGCGCACCATCCACTTGCCCTGCGAAGGCCGGAAGACGGCGATGTCCGCGGTCCCGTCGCCGTTATAATCGGCGCCCACCGGGATGTCGGTGGCGGCACCGAAGTAGGCGGTGAGACCGTTGCGGACCAGCCACTTGCCCTGCGAGGACCGGAAGACGGCTATGTCCGCGGTCCCGTCGCCGTTGTAGTCTCCGGGGACCACGGTGTCGGTGGCGGCCCCGAAGTAGGCGGTAAGACCGTTGCGGACCAGCCACTTACCCTGCGAGGGCCGGAAGACGGCGATGTCCGCGGTCCCGTCGCCGTTGTAGTCCTCGGGGACGACTTCGTCGCTGGAGGACCCGAAGTAGGCGGTCTGGCCGTTGCGCACCATCCACTTGCCCTGCGAGGGCCGGAAGATGGCGATGTCCGCGGTCCCGTCGCCGTTGTAGTCTCCGGGGACCACGGTGTCGGTGGCGGCCCCGAAGTAGGCGGTGAGCCCGTTGCGGACCAGCCACTTGCCCTGCGAGGGCCGGAAGATGGCCACGTCCCAGGCGCCGTCGCCGTCATAGTCCTGCGGTACCGGGAGATCGGTGGAGCTGCCGTAGTAGGAACGGGTGCTCTGACGGATCAGCCACAGTCCGTTGGACGGACGGTAGACCGCGATATCGGCGGTGCCGTCGCCCGTGTAGTCGCCGATGACCGCGCCGCCGCCGGTGACCGGAGTCGGAACGGGGGTCGGAGTGGTCATGGCCGACCCCTTGTAGAAGACGGCGTCGTCGGCGTAACCGGCCAGGGCCAGCGACGGGTTCTTGGCCTCGATGTCGACCCGGGCGTTGGCGGTGCCGGCGATAGCGGTCTGGGTGACCTGGATCAGCTCCCACTGGCCGGACGTGGTGGAGTAGACGTTTTCGGTCCAGTAGGTGTAGTAGCCGGTCTGGCTGTACCAGCGGCCGCCGATTCCCATCATCCCGGGAGAAGCGGAGTAAACCCAGACCGCGAAGGTGTAGGTCTCGCCCGGCTCGATCGGGCCGATCCAGCTCTGGTAGACTCCACGCCCGAAGGTACCGGGTGTGGTGTAGTTGTCGAAACTGGCGGAGTAGTTGCCGGAATGAACGATCCCGCTCTCGCGGCCGACATCCACTCCCCACTCCACCGTCCACTCATCGGGGTAGTAGGTCCCATAGGTGTCCTGGGTCCAGGATTCGAAATCTCCGTTATCGAGAAGGTTGCCCCCCACGGGCGTGGGCTGCACCGGGGTGGTGAGGGGGGACGGGCTCGGAGTCGCGGTCGGAGGGACCGAGGGAGTCGCGGACGGGGTCTTGTAGCCCTCGGGGGTGGGGGAAGGAGTGGGGGTGGCGTCGAGGGAGGCGCGGTTGAAGTAGATGTTGTTCCCGCCGTCGCCGGCGCGGTACTCGCGCCAAACCACGTAGAAGTACCCGGCCCCGGCGTCGAGGGAGATGGACTCGTTGCGCTGGTCGCCGTCGGGGGTGGTGCCTTTCCCGTCCACGCGGAGGTCGGCGGACCAGCTGGACCCGGAATCGGCGCTGTAGCGGCAGACCAGGGTGTCGATGATCTCCGTGCCCTCGGTATAGTTGGCGGTGTCCTCGTAGACGCTGAAAAGGCTGCCGGTGGTGTCGACCAGCATCTTGGGATAGCCGCAGGAGTAGGTGACCAGGGTCTGGACCGACCAGGTTTCCCCGACGTCGTCCGACTTGGCGAAGCGCAGGCGGTTGTCCTCGGCCCAGAGGGCGTAGACGTTGCCGCCGTCGTCGTCGCCGACCTGGTAGGTGGCCTTGTCCACGTAACCGCCTCCGGAGAGCATGGTGTCGGAGTAGGGGAATGTCTCCCCGCCGTCGTCGCTGCGGGTGGTGTAGATCCCGTATTCGCGGCCGCCCTGGTCGGTGTTGGCCCACCAGAAAGCGTAGGCGTTGGCGTCGTCGGCGATCACCTTCTGCCGCTGGGCGATGGTGACCACGGTGGCGGGTTCGCTCCAGGTCACCGACCCGGCGTTATAGTTGCCCTTGATCACGACGAAGGTGGCAGGAGGCTGAAAATTTTTATCGCCGTACCAGTAGATGGGGTCGTCGTTGGCGTCGACGGTGACGCCCGGGTACTCTTTGAAGTTGGTGGTCATGGTCACGAGCGGCTTCCAGGTCAGGCCGTCGTCGTCGGAAAAGCGGAAGACCATGTCATAAAAGTTCTGAAAGGCGGCATAGACCTCGCCGGTGGGCGAGGCGGCCAGGGAGAGGCTGTAGGAATCGTTGGCGGCGGCACTGCCGTTGTCGAGGTAGGTGAGGGCGCTGAAGGTGCCGGTCATGGGGTCGAGGCGCTGAAAAGCGATATCGCCGCGGCGCCCCTCGGCCCAGTGGTCCTCGGCCCAGCCGAAGTAGGCGTAAGTTCCGTCGGTGACCAGTTTCAGCTCGTCTGAGGTGACGGAGCTGAGCTTGACGTCCGTCCCCAGCCAGCTGGCCCCGTTGTCGGTGGAGTAGTTGCAGTAGACGGAATCGTACCCGTCCCGGTAGTCGATCCAGGCGGCCACGACCGCGTCGGTGGCCAGGGAGACCAGGCCGAATTCGCTGGATGCGACCGTCCCCCCGTTGGAGTTGACGCGCAGGTCCGAGGACTCGAAGCTGATCGACCACCCGGCCCCGCACCAGACCGCCGCGGCCACCGCGGCCAGCAAGATCGCTGCTGAACGTCTCATGGTTCCTCCCCATGGGTTAGGAGTTAACAACATTCCAAAACAATATAGAATATCACCGGGCCCGGGCAAAGCCAAGGAAAAGCTCCCGAAAAGAATTAAACACGGAATGGCCGGGGCCCCGAAGGGGTAGCGCCCCCCTCCGGGGCCCCGAAAACGCCGGATTCAGGCCGGAAATCAGCGGGTTTCCAGCCCCTTGAGGCGGAACCCGAGGAACAGCATCGAGATCCCGGCCAGCAGCGCCAGAATCCCGAACAGCCAGGCCAGGGCCACCACCCCGGAAAGGGGATGGAAGATGACGATCAGGGCGAAGAAGAGAAAAACGACCCCGGTGAACCCCATGACCCCCCGGCCGTCCATGCCCGGCGGCATGTTGAAGGCGTTGGAGAGCTGGGTCACTCCCGCCACCAGCATCCAGACGACCAGGAGAATGGCGATCCCCACCACGGCCGCTCCCGGCCAGAAGAGGGCGACGATCCCGATGAGAATGTCCGCTATCCCCTGAACCGCGGCCCCGCCCCGGGCGGCGGCGGGAAGGTGGCGCAGCGAGATCAGCAGGGCGAGTCCCTCGGCCAAGACAAAGGCTCCGAAGATAATCACCAGGACCCAGAGGGTGGCACCCGGCCAGACCAGGGCGAAGATCCCCAAAATCACGGCCAAAATTCCCCGCAGCACCAGGACCCACCAGTTCCGAGCCAATTCACCCACGGTAAACCTTACCGGGGTATCCGCCATCGACAACGCCGACATCGCGCACCTCCCTGTTGGTTTCGCCCCGTAACCCGGGGCGAACAAACTTCAATAGCAGTTTAGCCGTCCGCGTCGCCGAGGTCAAGCGCCGCCGTCCGGCGTTCGAGGATTTTCTTGCGCTCCCGGACGGGGGTTGGGGTATGATGCCGTCGCGAACACTCAACCTGGAGAAAGGATCGAACCATGACCGCACGCACCGCACTTCTGCTGTTGGCCGGCGCGGCGTTCGTCCTCGGGGGATGTCAGAGCACGCGCCCCGCGGGCGAAGCCGTTCCCGCCGGGAGCGAACCGGCCGACGTCATCATCATCGACACCGGGGAACTGGAACCCGGCGTGGAAGCCGAGCCCCTTCCCCTCCCCACGCCGGCGGCGCTGGATCTCGATTGGGAGGAGATCCGGGCCCTGGGCCGGCCCTACACCGTCGAGCGCGGCGACACGCTCAGCGCCATCGCCTCCCGTTACGACGTAGGCGTGGGCCTGTTGGCGCGGATCAACGACCTGGCGGATCCCGACCGGATCCGGGCCGGACAGACCATCACCGTCGTGTCCGGACCATTCCGGGTCGAGGTGGACAAGGGAGCGCGGACGCTGCGCCTGTACCGGAACGAGACCCTGATCAGGACCTATCCGGTCACGATCGGCAAGAACGACAGCACGCCCGAGGGAGAGTTCGTCGTTCTTAAAAAACTGGTCAACCCCGCCTGGACCGACCCCTACAATCGGGTGATCGTCACCGCCGACGATCCCGACTACCCCTTGGGAACCCGCTGGATCGAATTCAAGGCCCCGCCGGGAGCCTACGGTATTCACGGGAGCCGCAAAGCCGAGGAGATCGGGGAAGCGGCCTCGTTCGGATGCGTCCGCCTCCTCCACCCCCAGGAAGAGGAACTCTACGATTTCCTCATCATCGGCTCCCCCGTCGTCATCCGGCCCTGACCGGCGGGGCGGCCTTAACGGCCGCGGGTGAGCTGGTGGACCTTGCGGGAAAAGAGGGTGAGGAGCAGGATCTTGATGTCGAAGAAGAGCGACCAGTTTTCCAGGTAATACATGTCGTACTCGACCCGGGTTCGGATCGAGGTGTCGCCCCGCAAGCCGTTGACCTGCGCCCAGCCGGTCAACCCCGACTTGACCAGGTGCCTGGACATGTAGCGGGGGATGCTCTCCTTGAAGCGTTCGACGAAGACCGGTCGCTCCGGGCGGGGCCCGACCAGGCTCATATCCCCGCGGAAGACGTTCCATAACTGGGGGAGTTCGTCCAGGCTCAAGCGGCGCAGCAGGCGGCCCAGGGGCGTGGCCCGGGGGTCGTCGTTGGCGGGAAGCACCGGGCCGGTGCGGTCCTCTGCGTCTGCGGGCATGGTCCGGAGCTTGTAGATGGTGAAAATCTTGCCGTTCTCCCCCATCCGTTCCTGGCGGTAGAAGACCGGTCCCCGCGAGGTGAGCTTGATCAAGGCCCCGCAGGCCAGGACCACCGGGGAGACCAGGATGAGGCCCACGGCGGACCCGGCCAGGTCGAAGCAGCGTTTGCGAAACCGGTTCCAGCCCCGGTTGAGCGGAGTCGGGCGCAATCCCAGGAGAGGAACCCCGTCCAGGTTCACCACTTCCACCCGGCTGGTCATGATGGCGAAGACGTCGGGGACCAGGCGGACCGAGATCAGTTGTTTCTCGCAGCGCACGATCGCGTCCAACAGCAGTTCGTGGGGAAGCTCGAGGCTGGTGATGATCAATTCGTCGGGCCGGGTGGCTTCGAGCACGGCGTCCAGGTCGTCGAGGCCGCCCAGGACCATTCCCGGGGGAAACTCCTCCGGATCCGGCGGCGCCTTGATCCAAGCCAGCCCCGCCACTTCCGCTCCCCAGCGGGGGTTGCGGCGGAAATTCTCGAAAAGCCGGCGGGCGACCGGCCCCTCTCCCAGCAGGAGCACCCGGCGCGGCTGACGGTTCCGTCTCCAACACTTCAATTCGGCCAAGTCCAGGCCACGCCGGGCCAGGGTGAGTCCGAAGATCGAGAGCGCCCAGAAGAAACCGACCAAGCGCCGGGAGTAGGAGAAGTCTTCCCGATAGAGGAAGGTCAGGGCCATCAGGCTGAAAACGGCCACGGTCACGGCCTTGGTAATGGTGAAAAAGTGCCAACTGGAAGAGAAATATGTGCGTTGGTGATAAAGGCCGAACCATTTAAAAACCAGCCAGAACAGCGGGATGACCACCAGGAGCGCCTCCAGGTACTCGTTCAGAGGAGGCACGCCCTTGGTTACCGGGAAGACCGCTCCCAGGACGGAATGGAAGCCGATCCAGTAGGCAAGCAGCGTGCTGGCCATGAGGATCAGACCGTCCACGGCCAGGGCGGAGACCGTAAAAAAGGCCGTCAACCGGCGTTGAGCTTTAAGCCTATTCCCGTTTTCGCTCATGGTTCGGCAGATATTCCTTCAGTTCGGCGGCGATACGGCCGCGAAAGATCGACCGATCGAATTTCAGCGCGTGGCTTCGTATCCGGACGGGATCGAAGTCGCCCTCGTGTTCCAGAAAATCCCTGACGGCCTTCTCCAGGTCCTCCTCCGACGGCCGGGTATAGAATATTCCGGTCGGTGCCTCCTCTCCGGGATCTCCCCAGGGAATCGTGGTTTCGGTCAATCCGCCCCGGCCCAGTCCGATTACCGGGCGGCCGCAGGCCTGAGCTTCCAGGGGAACGATACCAAAATCTTCCAGCCCTGGAAAGATCAGCGCCCGACAGCCTCGGTAGAGTTCCCGGATCTCCTCGTCGGGGAGCCAGCCCATAACCTCGACCCCGGGACCGGCCAGGCGCCGGAGACGATGTTCCAGGGGACCGCTTCCCGCCACCTTCAAGGGCAAACCCAGGCGGTTGAAGACGGCCACCGCCGTTTCCACCCGCTTGTAAGGGACCAGGGCCGAAACTATGAGAAAATAACTGCCGGACCGGCCGCCGGGCGCATAGAAATCGGCATCCACCGGGGGAAAAATCACGTCGGCTTGGCGGCCGTAGGCCCGGTAGATCCGATCGGCCACCGTCCGGGAGATGGCCACGAACCGGTCGACACGGGGGGAAGAAGCCCGGTCCCAGCGGCGCAGGTATCCCAGGAACGGGCTCAGAACCGCCTGCTTCAACCGGTTCTTCCCGAAATAATCCTCGGAGAAGAACCAGGCGTAGCGCATGGGGGTGAAGCAGTAACAGAAATGGAAGGAGCCCCGGCGGCGGCGCGCCCCCTTGGCCACGGCGTGGCTGGTGCTGACGACCAGGTCGTAACCGGAAAGGTCGAAGCTTTCGACCGCCCGGGGGAAGAGGGGAAGATAGCTCCGGTAGCGGTTCGCCGAGCCCGGGAATTTTTGAAGAAAAGAAACGCGGACGTTCATCCCCCGGATCCGTTCGGAAACACGCTCGGGCCGGTAAAAAAGGGTGAAGATGTCGGCGGAGGGGAAGAGTTCGCAGAAAACTTCGAGCACCTTCTCTCCCCCCCGCATCCCGTTGAGCCAATCATGAACCAGGGCCACGTTCACCGCCCGCCCTCCAAAAGGGCCCGATACATTTCCCGAGTGCTCCGCGCCGTCGCCGCCCACGAAAATTCGGCGGCGCGGCGCCGGCCCCGGGCCGACAGCTCTTCCCGAAGCGCGGGTTCGTCCCAGACCCGCCGCAAAGCCCCGGCCAGGGCCCCGGCGGTACCGGGGTCGACCACCATTCCGGCGCTTCCGACCACTTCGGGCAGGGAGCCGCGGTCGGAAACGATTACCGGGGTGCCGCAGGCCATCGCCTCCAGGGGGGGGAGTCCGAACCCTTCGTAGAGAGAAGGGAGCGCCACCACTCGAGCCAGGTTGTAGAGAGCGATCAGCTGGGCTTCGTCGGCTCCGTCCACGACCGTAACGCGCCCGGCGAGCCCCTGCCGAGAAATCTCGTCGATGGCCTCGGGGTAACGCGGATCGGGATGGCCGGCCAAGACCAGGCGGGCCGTCGCCGCGGCGGCGGAGAAAGAGGCGAACTCCCGGACCAGCCCGGCGACGTTCTTATAGGGATCGAAACGGCCGACGTAGAGAACGAACGGCTCGGACGCATCCACTCCCGGGGGAAGGAGAGCTGCCGCTTCCGGCCGGGGAAGCGGCCGGTACGCGGGATCGATCCCGTTATGGATCACCTCGATTCGGGCGGCCTCGACCCCGAGGAAGGCCCTGATATCGGCGGCGGTGGTTTCGGAAACGGCGACGATGCGGGCCGCCCGGCGCACGCAGCGGCGCAGCACCCACCGGAAAACGAAATTGAAACGCGTCTTCAGGGCGCGGGGGGTGAAGTAGGGGAAACGCAGGGGTATGAGATCGTGAACGGTGGCGATCATCGGAACCGGAGAGGGGGCCAGGGGGATGAAATAATTGGTGGAATGATAGAGGTCCGCTCCTTCCTTCCCCAGCCACCGGGGCAAGCCGAGTTGGGATCTGGGGTCGTAAATCCCCCAGGGAACCAGCCGGCAGCGCAGGCGCGGGCGGTCCGCCCAGCGGGCGGCGTAGCGCTCTTTCAGCGAGCGGTCGTTGAAAATCAGCAGGTATTCCTCGTCGCCCTCGACCTCTCCCAGGTGTCCGATCAGTTTCTCGGTAACGCGCCCGATCCCCGACATCCGGGAGAAGATCCACCGGGCATCGATGCAGATCCGGGGCGGCGAGGCGCTCTTAGCCTTCATCGCCGCCTCCCTTCGAGCCCAGGGCCTCGCGATAAACCTCCAGAGTTTTGCGGGCCGCTTCCTCCCAGGTGAACCGCAGCGAGTTGGCGGTGCCGGCGAGCACTAGTCTCTCCCGCTCCCCTTCGTCGGAAAGCAGGCGTTCGAGGACGGCGGCCATCTCCTCCGGGGAAGCGGGGTCGAACCAGGCCGCGGAGTCCCCGAGCATCTCGGGAAGAGCACCGGTGCGGGAAGCGGCCACCGGCGTCCCGGCGGCCTGGGCTTCGAGGGGGGGGAAGCCCTGGCCTTCGTAAAAGGACGGGAAGACGAGAACCCGGGCTCCCCGGTAGAGGGCGGGGAGGTCCAGGCGCGCGACGTAGCCGGTGCGGACGACGCCCCGCCCCAGAGCCGGATCGGCCAGGGCTTCCTCCAGGCCCCCGGTCAACCAGCCGTCCATCCCGGCCACGACCAGCTTGCACCCGGCGACGGCGGGGCGGGCAGCCAGGATTTTCCAGGCCTGGAGAAGACCGGGAAGGTTCTTGCGCGGTTCCAGGGTGCCCACGGTCAGGACATACTTTTCGGGAAGACCGTAACGGAAGCGCACCCGGGCCAGTTCGTCCGCCAGCACCGGTTTCCGGAAAAGTTCGTCCACGCCTCCCGGAACCACCCGCACCCGGCCGGGGGCCAGAGGGTAACAGGCCAGCAGTTCCCTGCGCGTGAACTCCGAAATGACGATCACCCGGCTCGAATCGAGGAGACTGGCCGGAAGTTTTCTCTCCAGGTAGCGGCGGTTCCTCGGCTCGACGAACTCGGGATGGCGGCGGAAGGTCAGGTCGTACACGGTGCTGACGGCGGGGACTCCGCCGGTAGGGCGAATGATGAAGTCGGGGAAGTGAAAGAGGTCGAACCCGGGAAGCAGCCAGTTGACGGGGGGGAAACCCACCGTCTTCCAGCTCCAGCGCAGCCACCGGGCCGGCAGCCGCCCCTGAACCGGGGCCATCCGGGCATAGACCGGGGCGGGGAGGTCGGGAGGAACCGAACCCCGAAAACAGTAGGGAACGATCTTCTCGGGGGGGGCGAGACGGGCCAGCCCTTCCATCAGGCCGCGGGTATAGTACCCCACCCCGCTCAAAACCCCGACCAGACTCTGAACGTCCACGGCTATTTTCATCGCCCCCATCCGTTGCCGCCCGCCACCCGTACGCCGGTTGTCCCGACGTCTTGGTGTACCATGTGTCCCATCCGCGACCGGCGAGCCGCCTTTGACCTTGACCCCCCGGGGAACCGCGGTTCATTATACGTGATCGGGACGGCAAATGACACGGAGGGTTTCCCATGCCCCCGCGGGAAAAGCACATCCGAGCCGAAGCCAGTTTGAGCCAGCTGGAAACGGTGGTCGATTCCATCATCGGGTTCGCCGCCGAATGCGGCCTGCCCCGCGAGGCCCTGGACGAGATCCACCTGGCCGTGGACGAAGCCTGCACCAACATCATCAATTACGCCTATCCGGCGGGCGTGCCGGGGCCCCTGGAAGCCGTCTGCCGGTACGACGAGGCGGGAGGTTTCTCCGTCGTTCTCCGGGACCGGGGCAAGCCCTTCGATCCCACCTCGATCCCCTCTCCCCGCCTGGACCAGGACCTGGAACACCGTCCGATCGGAGGGCTGGGGATATTCCTGATGAAACAGATGATGGGGGATCTCCGGTACCGGCGGCGGCCGGACGGGATCAACGAACTGACCATGAGCAAGCTCCCCCCGTGCAGATGAGGCCGAAACGGCCCCGAGCGCGGAAAGATATCTCCCTGGGCTCACTCTTCCTGCTGGGCCTCCTGGCCGTCGCCGCGGGCTGCGCCTCGCCCCCGTCCGATTGCGGGAACATCTGCTCCATCTTCGCCGAGTACCCCGACTGGTACGAAGCCGCCCGGGACGCCGAGAGGAGATGGGGGGTTTCCATCCCGGTGATGATGGCGATCGTCTACCAGGAATCCAGTTTCCGGGACGACGCCCGCCCCCCCCGGACCTGGATCTTGGGGTTTATCCCCGGACCGCGGCCTTCTTCGGCCTACGGCTACGCCCAGGCACTGGACGAAACCTGGGATCTTTATATGCTCAAAACCGGAAAGCGGTGGGCGGAGCGGGACGACTTCGGCGATACCATGGACTTCCTGGGATGGTACTGCGACCAGAGCTCCCGGCTCTGCGGCATATCGAAGAGAGACGCCTACCACCTCTATCTGGCGTACCACGAAGGCCATACCGGCTTCAACCGGAGAACCTACCGGAACAAGACCTGGCTTCTCCAGGTCGCGCTCAAGGTGCGCAAGCGGGCCGCGACCTATGCCCGGCAACTCAGCGGGTGCCGACGGCAATTGGATGAAGAAGCCGATTCCGGCTTCTGGTTTTTTTGACGAAGCCCGCGGGACGCCGGCGGCATTTCGCTTGGCGGCGGCGTCCGGTTGTGGTAAATATAGCCGAAGTCTCCGAAGGAGCGTCGATACGGAAAGAGAGGCATCATGCATATCCCGGAAGCGGCCCTCTGGGCGATCATCATCGGATTCATCGTCGTAACCGCGGTTTCTATCTATCTGGTCAATACCTTCATGGTTTCCTGAATCCGCGGATGAATGTTCCCCTGCCCCCGCCTCCTCCCCGCCGCCCCAAGGCCTGGGACCTCCCCCTGCCCCCGGTGGCGGCCGAAGAACTGGCACTCTCCGACGATGACGGGTTCGTCTTCCGCTTCGCCGTCTATGGAGACAACCAGCGCGGGGTGCCTATCCACCGGCGTATCGCCGAAAATATCGCCCGATCCAATGCGACGGTGGTCCTGCACGTCGGCGACTACGTCCAGGACGGGCGCCAGGAACCGCAATGGGACGAGCAGTTCGCCCGACCCGCCGCCGAGCTTCTGGCGAACACGATTTTTCTGGGAGTCCAGGGCAACCACGATCGGAACAGTCCCCGTTATTACGACCTGCTGCGGCCTCCGGGGAAGAAACCCTGGTTTCGGAAATTGGTCGGCCCGGTGGCGTTTTTCGGTCTGGACACCAACCTGGGGTTGAAAAACGGATCGGACCAACTGGAATGGCTGGAACGCGCCCTGGCCCGGACCCGGCGAAAATGGAAGGTGGCTTTTTTCCACGAACCCCCCTATTCCTCTTCCTGGCCCTGGCCGGGAGGGGCGCTCAAAACCAGAAACACGATCATGCCCCTGCTCGAAGCCGCCGGAGTCGACCTGGTTTTCACGGGGCACATCCACAACTACGAGCGGTTCCATAAAGACGGCATCCCCTACATCATCACCGGAGGAGGGGGCGATACCCTCTCCAAGCCCGAACAACTGCCCAACCCCTTCCGCCGCTGGACGGCCATGCTCCATCACTTCTGCACCGCCGACGTCTACGGCGACCGGATCGAGGTTCTGGCCCGCGATCTGACCGGAAAGCCTTTCGACGGGTTGGTGGTCCGCAAGGGGAGTCTGACGGAAGCGGAGGTGGAGGAGAGGAAGAGCTACGAAGGGCCGCTCCCGCAGCGCCGCCCGACCCTGGGCGGCCGGAACCGGCGGAGGCCGGGGAAAAACGGCGCCGGGGAGGCGCCCTGGGGGCCGGCAACCGGCAGGGGAAACGCCGGGGGTTGAACGTTTCCGCACCCCCGGCGGTCATAGATATCGTATCCGAGGCCAAAGACCCGGAAAAGACTTTGACTATGGTTCGACGCCGATGTCATACTGCTCGAGCTTGAACAACCAACGGCGGGGGAATCCCGTCGCACTGCGAGGAGTGTACGCATGAAAAAATTACTTTCCCTGACGTTAGCATCGGTCCTGGCCGTGGCCCTGGCCGGTTGCGGCGGCGACGGGGAGGACGACTCCACGGTCGCCCTTCCCGGCTCCATGGCCGGCGGCCAACAGGGGCCGTCCAATCCCCTGGCGGGCCTGGCTCCCGAAACCGTTCTGGTTACGGTCGATCAGACGCCGGTCACCGCCGGCGAAATCAACGCCGCCCTGGATATGATGCTGGCTCAAGCCGCGGCCCAGAACGGAGTCGCCCCCGGCCAGATGCAGGGGTTGCGGCCGCTCCTGGTCGGGCAGGCCATCCAGAACCGGGTCGGCCAGATTCTCCTCGAAAACGCCCTGGCCGGGACGGATATCGCCGTCAGCGACGAAGAGATCGCCGCCGAATTCGATACTCTTCCCCCGGAAGTGCTGACACAAGCCCGGGCCCGGGGAATCGCCGACGAAACCATCCAGGACAATATCCGGCAGGCCTTGAAATTGAAGAAGTACCTGGGCGTGGCCGACGCCACCGAGGAAGAAGTCGCAACCTTCTACCGGGAAAATCCCGATCAGTTCGCCGAACCGGAATCGATCGCGGTCCGTCATATCCTGATCGGCTACCAAGGCGCTCAGGGCTCGGCCGCGACCCGGACCAAGGAAGAAGCCGCGACCCTGGCCGCCGAGATCCGCGCCCAGGCCGAGGCGGCCGACGCCGATTTCTCGGCCCTGGCCCGCCAATACAGCGAATGTCCCAGCGCGGCCGCGGGAGGGATGCTGGGTGAGACGGTGACCAAGGGACAGATGGTCCCGGCTTTCGAGGAAGCCGCTTTCTCCCTGGATACCGGGGTAGTGAGCCAGGTGGTCGAAACCCCCTTCGGTTACCACCTGATCCTGGTGGAGGACCATACTCCCGAGGGTACCCTGACTCTGGAAGAAGTTCAGGACCGCCTCTCCGACAATCTGACCCTGCGCAAGCTCCAGGAAGCGCTGGTTAAAAAGATGGACGAACTTCAGGGAACCGCCGAGATCGTCTATACCCCCGGATTCGAGCCTCGGGCCCCGAAGCCGCCCGAACCCGCTCCCGCTCCCCGGGCCGAGGATATTCCCCCGGAGCAGGAACCTCAGACCTCCCTTCCTCCGGCACCGCAGCCTCAGCCTTAAATCCGCCCGGCCGGGCCGGGGCGGCGGCGTATCCGGACTCCCCGCCCGGGCCCGTTCAGGGAGAAAGAGACGGGACCGGGGCGTTCCCTCGGTCGAGTTTTACCCAGATCGGGCTTGACCACGCCATCTCCCCGTCCTCCTGAACGGCCTTGAGGTAATACCAGGTTTCGCCGGCGACGGGGTTCGGATCTTCCAGCAACCCCCGGGCCGTCACTCCTTCTCCGGGTTCCCGGAAAACCACGTCTCCGGCGCGGACGATTTCGACCCGGGCCAGCGGAGCGCAGGCAATAACCTGGTAGGACAACGGCAGCGGACCCGAAGCGGCGGACCATGAAGTTTCCGAGCCCATGGGGGAATCGGCCGCCCGGAAATTGAGGATGATCTTGGGACCGCTGGTGGCGTAGACCCGGCGCGCCTGGAGAGCTTCCCACACAGATTCCCGGGTCAGGTCCTTCGCCCAGACCCCCATGATCCCGGTCACGAGGGCGCCGACGCTGCGGCGGCCGGGATGGCCGTCATGCGTGTCGCCGCCGCCGATCATCCCCAGCCGATATCCGCGCTCGAGAGCGTCCCGGACAAAGGCTCCCTTGACCGGGTGGTAGATGGCCTTTTCGCAGCCGTAATATTCCGAAGATCCGTGAATGGAGCAGACTTCCACCAAAGGCTCCATCGCCGGAGGGGGGATACTCCAATCCTCGGGAACGGGCCCTCCCCCGGGATGGTGGGCCACGGTCATGGCCGGGTAAGGCTTCAGCAGTTCCCACAGTTCCGGGGGCGTATCGCTGGCGGGGTCGAGGGAGGTGAAGACGGGCCCGTCGCCATCGCGGAAATAGACGTTGCGGTGCCCGTAGTTCCAGTTGGTCCACTCGTAACCGGCCAGGGTGACGAAGGACCCGGGGCGGTAGGCCTCCCGGGCGGCCGCGCAGTTGCGTTGCCAGGGCTCCCCGGGGAAGCGGATGGTCCCGTAGTCGCAGTGATCGGTAACGGCGGCGATGTCCAGTCCGGAAACGATCCGGGCGAACCGGTAGAAATCTTCGGGGGTGCCGGTCCCGTCCGAGACCCGGGTATGCCCGTGGATATCCCCGAAATACAGGTTCAGGGCGGAACTTCCGGGACGGCACCAGGTGACGTTACCGGTCCCTTCCAGGTCGCCGGGGCCGGAAATACGGAAAAAATAGATCCCGGCGGCGGCGGGAATCCATGCGAACCTGACGCTCTCCGCCTCCTCGACCAGGTCCCGGAGCAGGCGGCCGGCCTCGCGGCCGTCTTGAACCACGGTCAGTTCGTAGGAACCGGGGGGCAGGCGCCCCCAGTTCCCGGCCGGGTCGAGGCCGCAGCCGACGACCTCCAGCTCTTTTCCGGGAACGACGATCGAAGGGGAGTGGACCTGAAGCCGAACCGGGTCCCGGGCCGAGATCGCCACCGCCGGCGAGGGCTCGAGCGGAGCCGAGTGCCCGTCGCCGTCGGCGTCGACAAAGACCTGGAACAGCTCGGCCGCCTCGGCGAAACGGTCTACCCGGACCCGGCGGTAATCGAGGGTGACCGTCCCTCCTCCCGGAATCGACGCGCCGGGGGAGCAGACCAGGACCCGGTTGAGCGGGAGGACCGCCGTCCGCAGCGGCGGGGAGGAAAAGGAAGCGGATACCTCGACGAAACCCGGAGCCCCGGGCTCCCGGGCCTGGGGGGGAGACCAGCCCCACCAGGGAGAAATCTGGAAGACGATGAACCCTCCCGGATCGATGCCCCCGGGCCCGACGGTGGCGGTGACCCTGAAATCGTGCTCCGACCCGACCGGGAAGGGCCCCCGGGGCTCGACCGACGCCTTCCCTTCGCGGTCGCGGGGAGAGGGCCGGGAGTCCAGGTAAGGGACGATCTCCGGGAGCCAGGGCTTTTCTTCGGGCCCGCGCGGGTTGAAGGCGGGCTCCTCTTCTTCCGAACACGCCGCGGCCAAAGCGCCGCACATCGCCGCCGCGGCCAGAAACCGGACCGGAAGCGATCTCCGGCGGCGCGCCGGCATATTCTCCCTCACCGGGTCACGGGGACGTCCCCGTTGCTCCCGTAGTAGGCCCGGGTGACTCCCTTGGCCAGCCATTGCCCGCTGGAGGGACGGAAGACGGCGATGTCGTCCTTCCGGGCGGCGATGGTCCCGTAGTTGGCCGGGACCGGGACGTCCCCGTCGGTCCCGTAGTAGGCGCGGGTGTAGCCGCGGATCTGCCACTGGCCGGTGGAGGAACGGAAGATCCCGGGGTTGTCGGCGCCGCCGTACCAGAAATCGGCCACCACCGGAGTATCCCCGGAGGCCCCGTAATAGAAGCGGGTGCGGTTGCGCACCAGCCACTGCCCGGTGGAACGGAAGACGGCGGGGTCGGTGGTCCCGTTCCCGTTATAGTCGCCGGGGACGGGGATGTCCGAGGAGTTCCCGTAGAAGAACTGGGTGATGCCGTAGACGAACCACTTGCCGTTGGAGGGGCGGAAAAGAGCGACCCAGCAATCGTCGGTGTTCCCGTGCCAGTAGCCGGGAGCGGGAATGTCGCCGTCCTGCCCGTAATAAACCTGGTAGATGGTGGCGCCGTCGCGGTAGAGCCACTTCCCGGCCGAGCCCCGGAAAAGACCGGGATTGGTGGTGCCGTCGCCGTCATAGTCGCCGGGAGCGGCGACGTCGCCGGTCTGGCCGAAATAGAACTTGGTCCTCCCCCGGATCAGCCACTGCCCGGTGGAGGGGCGGAAAACGGCGATATCGGAGCGGCCGTCGCCGTTGTAATCGCCCCCGGCGAGGATAGGGTTGTCCCCGGACGAACCGCCCCCGGAGGAGACCAGGTAGCAGGCCTCGCAGGCGACGCGGGCGGCGTAGTAGCTGATGCGCATGTAACCGCTCTCCCCCCAGCTGGTGCCCCAGGAGTTGCGCAGAATCCAATACCCGGTGCCGGGGCCGGTATCGACCCAGCCCACCAGGCAGATGACGTGGTTGGTGGTGCTGTAGTAACAGGGAGAGGCCGAACAGGTGGTGGCGCTGTCGGAGTAGACCCCCCCGGAGTACCCTTCGAAAGCGGTCCCGGCATTGACCGAGGCATCGACCGGACCGTAGTTGTAGATGGCGGTCTTGATGGCGTCGATGTCGTTGCAGGGGATGCGGTGCCAGGATTGTATCCTGGTGGTCGCGGGGTAGGTGCCGAAAGGACAGGGCGGGGAAATCCCGTAGTCGTAGGCGCTGCTGGGATAGGGGTACGCGGCCAGGGAACAGACCCCGTAGGCGACCAGGGCGGTCAGTTCGTCGTAGTCGTAGTCGGACCCGTCGCAGCCGTCGAACCCGCTGTAGTGGTCGTCGAGGCAGAAGGCGATGAAGGCCTCGGAAAACTGGGCCCGGCTGCCGCCGTAGAGATCGTTGGCGACGTTGTAGGATCCTTCGGCGGAGGCGGCGGCGCCGAAGGCGTAACAGGAGCCGCAATACCCCTGGTCCCGGATGGGGTTGACGTAGTTGCGCCCGCCGGTGCTGCGCCAGTCGAAGCTGGTGGGCAGCGCCTGCCGGCCGAGGAGGTCGGCCAGGGGCCCGATCTCGTCGGAGGCGGTTTTGGCCCTGGGCTCGAGGGGCGCGTGACGGGAGAGCAGGCGCTGGCGTTCCTCGGCGGAGAGCCGGGTGACCCAGTTCTCGGCGACCTCGAACTCGTAGCCGTTGTGGTCGATCTTGTAGCGCACCTCCTCGAGAGTGTCGCCGGGTTCGAAGGGCAGGATCTCTCTTTCCGGCGAAGCGGCCGGGGACAGGGCCGGAACCGACAACAGCAGCAACAGGCACAGGGTCTTCATCCAATCCTCCCGGTTTTTATTGCGGTTTTGATTAAGCTTACATCATGGTATGCTTTAAATCCAGTATTTGCCGGACGGCAACGACCGATGAAGACCCTGCTCAGCGTTCTCGCGATCCTGCTCTCAGGACCGCCGGAAGGAGAAGAACTTCCGGCGCCCGGTCCCGTGTATGTTATCCCCGTTCAGGGAGAGATCGAGTGGGGCCTGGTCCACCAGGTCGCCCGGGGGGTGCGGGAAGCCGAAGGGAACGGGGCTTCCCTGATCGTCGTCGACATGGACACTCCCGGGGGAAGGGTGGACGCCACCACCGAGATCATGAAGATCCTCTCCGAAACCCCCATTCCCACCCTTACCTTCGTCAACACCTGGGCCATGTCCGCCGGCGCCTATATCGCCGTCGCCACCGATCGGATCTTCATGGCCCCGCGCAGCGCCATCGGCGCCGCCACCCCCATCGCCTCCGGCCCCCTCTCCGGAGCCCAGGAACTGCCGGCGGCGGTGGAGGAGAAGATGACCTCCGCTCTCGCCGCCACCATCGCCTCCACCGCCGCCGCCAAGGGACACCCGGTGGAGATCGTGCGGGCCATGGTCGACCGGGACGTGGAAATCCCCGACCCCGAGAAACCGGGCGGGTTCATCATCGAAAAGGGCAAACTCCTGACCCTGACCAACGTCGAGGCCGAACGCCCGGGGATCGCTCTTTCCCGGGGCACGGTCGCGGATATCGGCCGGCTCCTGGAGGGCGAAGGAGCCGCGAACGCCGAAATCGTCAGGGTCGAACCCTCACCGGCCGAAAAGCTGGCCCGGTTCCTCACCTCGTCCGCCGTCTCCGTCGTTCTTCTCCTGGGAGGATTGGGCGGTCTCTACCTGGAATTCAAGACCCCGGGCTTCGGGTTTTTCGGCGTGACGGGCCTGGCCCTGCTGGGGCTTTTCTTCTTCGGCCATTATATCGCCGGACTGGCCGGTTTCGAGGAAGTGGTCGTCTTCGGAGCCGGCCTGGTTCTCCTGGCGGTCGAGCTTTTCGTCACCCCCGGCTTCGGCTTCATGGGGGCGGCGGGGATCGGCCTGATCCTGGGGGGGTTGATCGCGGCCATGGCCCGCGGTCCCCTCATCCGCCCGGGAAGCGGACTCAACCTCGATTATACCGACGCCCTGGAGACCATGGGCATGGCCATGGCCGGCGTTTTCATCCTCGCCGCCGGCGCCTCCCGTCTCCTGGTCCGGCGGAGATCGCCGCTGGCGCGGCGTCTGGTCCTGGACAACCGTGAAAGCGGTTATAAGGCCTCGGCCGAGAACGCCGGTATCGTCCCCGGCTTGAGGGGGGTAACCGTGACCAAACTGCGCCCGGCCGGAATAGCGCTCTTCCGGGGGAAACGCCTCGACGTCGTCAGCCAGGGGGACGCCCTTCCCGCAGGCGAGGACGTCGAGGTGGTCAAGGTCTCCGGGAACCGGGTGGTGGTCCGGAAAGAGAGGAAAGAACTTTCCCCGGCGGGGGAAGAGGAGAGAACCCGATGACCGCCATGGTCGCGCTGTTGGTCCTGGGGCTGATCCTGATCTGCCTGGAGGTATTCGTGCCCGGCGGCGTGGTCGGGACCCTGGGCGCCCTGGCGCTGGCCGGATCGGTCGTGCTCGCGTTCCGGAATACCGACTTCGGACCCGTCTGGCTCCTGGTGGCCCTGGGCTCGGCCCTGATCTCGGTGCTGGTCGCGATCCGGACGGTCGCCCGGACGCCGCTGGGGCGGAAGCTCTTCCTTCACGCATCGGAACGCGGGTATTCGGGCGCCGACCGCAGCATGGACGGGTTGGCGGGGAAGGCGGGAAAGGCGGTAACGGACCTGCGGCCGGCGGGGATCGCCGAAATCGAGGGGCGCCGTATCGACGTGGTTACGGAGGGCGAGTACTTGGCCCGCGGCACCGAAATCGCCGTCAAATCGGTGGAAGGAAACCGGATTGTGGTAGTATCGACCGAACTCGTAACCGGATAAGGGGGGACTCATGGATATAGCGAAATTCATCTGGCTGGCGGTTTTCGTCATCATCGTCGTCATGCTGGGAACGTTTCTCTACTTCTTCAAGGTCTGGATCCGGGCCGTCGCCGCCGGCGCCTACGTCGGGCTCTTCAACCTGGTGGGGATGAAACTGCGGGGGATCCGTCCCGTGATCATCGTCGATGCCAAGATCATGGCCACCAAGGCCGGCCTGCAGGTCGCCACCAACGATCTCGAAGCCCACTACCTGGCGGGAGGCAACGTGGCCAAGGTCATCCGGGCCCTGATCGCGGCGGACAAGGCCGGAATCCCGCTCACCTTCGAAAAGGCCTGCGCCATCGATCTCGCCGGGAGGGACATCGAGGAGGCGGTCAAAACCAGCGTCAACCCCCGGGTGATCGACTGTCCCAACCCCGAAAAGGGGAAAGGCACCATCGACGCCGTGGCCATGGACGGGATTCAGCTCATGGCCCGGGCCCGGGTGACGATCCGGGCCAACATCGAGCGCCTGGTGGGAGGGGCGACCGACGAGACCATCATCGCCCGCGTCGGAGAAGGCATCGTCACTTCGATCGGCTCGGCCGAAACCTACAAGAAAGTCCTGGAAAACCCGGACATGATCTCCGAACGGGTCCTGGCTAAGGGGCTGGACGCGGGCACCGCCTACGAGATCCTCTCCATCGATATCGCCGACGTCGACGTGGGTAAAAACGTCGGCGCCGAGCTGCAGCAGCATCAGGCCCAGGCCGACCTGCAGATCGCCAAAGCCAAGGCCGAGGAACGGCGGGCGATGGCGGTGGCCCAGGAACAGGAAATGAGGGCGCGCACCCAGGAGATGCGGGCCAAGGTGGTCGAAGCCGAGGCGGAAGTACCCCGGGCCATGGCCGAAGCCTTCCGGAGCGGGAACCTGGGGATCATGGACTATTACCGGATGAAGAACATCCAGGCCGATACCGGGATGCGCGACTCCATCTCCGGGTCGGCGGCGAAAACCCCCAAGAAGGAAGGCTGAGCCGGCCATGGGGATGGACGCCATCCTTTCCGTCATCCTGCCGGTCCTGTTCCTGATCCTTACCCTGGAGTTCTCGGCCAAGTCCCGGCGGCGCCTGAAGGAGACGATGAAACCGGAAGACGCCGATTCCGAAGACGGGGTGGGCGCCGGGGAACTCTCCTTCAACGACCTCTTCCGGAGCCGGCGCCCCCCCCGGCCCCCCTTCCCCGCGCCGGGCTTCCGGAACGAAAGTTTCGAGGCCTTCGGGAGACCGGAACCGGAGCCGCCTCCCCGGGCGAAACCGGTTCCGCGGAAAGCTCCGGCGCCCGCGCCGGTGAAACCGGAGCGGGCGCCGGCCCCGACGGTCTCCTTCCCCTCCGAACCGGAACCGCCGCGGCGCCCGGACCTGGTCTTTTCCGACGACCCCCTGATTCAGGGGGTCATCTTTTCCGAGATCCTCAAAACCCCGCCGGGGCTGAGCCATCGACTCTGAACCGCGGCGGCTGGAACCGGCGGTTTCAGATCCCGGGGGAAACGTCCGGCGCCGGCGGCCGTAACAGCGCGAACCGGCGGCGGGCCAGGGTTCTGACCTTCTCCCGCAGGTACCAGCGGAGGTAACCGGCGCCCCACCGGCCCCAGAGTCCGGCCAGCAGCTCCGGACCGTCCCCGCAGCGGACCGTGAGCCGGCGCCAGAGGAAAGGGTCGGTGGCGGCCCGGTTCCTCCCCGGGCGGGAGACGCACATTCCCCGGTACCCCGCCTCCCGAGCGAGACGGGGCAGGCACCGGGGAAGATAGCCGCGGGGGAGAGAGAAAAAGTCCACCGGCGCCCCCAGCCCGGCTTCCAGGACCCGCCGGGATTCGCGCAACTCCCACTCCAACCGGGTTCGCGGCAAACCGCTGTAGAGAACATGGGACATCCCATGCGACCCGATTTCCATTCCGGCTTTCCTGAGCTCGGCCAGCTCCGGCAGCCCCATCATCATCGGTTCCCCCACGGCGGAAGCCGTGACGAAGAAAACGGCGGTCAAGCCCCGCCGTACCAGGCGCGGCAGCGCTTCTTGAAAGTTATTAAGATACCCGTCGTCGAAGGTGATCACCACCGGACGCGGAGGCAGGGTTTTCTCCCCCCGATGGAAGCAGAGGAGGTCGGACAGCCCCACGGCGGCGGCACCGGCGGAAGAGAGCGCCTCAAGATGGGCTTCGAAGATTTCCGGCGTCGTCCAGTAGCCGGGAGGGCGCAGGTCCGGCGTTCCGGGGCGGCTGACGGAATGGTACATGAGGACGGGAACGATCATGCGCACATTATAGGCGACCGGAATGCCGGGCGCAATCGACCACGCCGCGCATCCCCCGCGTTTCAGCCGGGGGCGCCCGCCGGGCGCGCGGGAATGTCGTCGGCGAGGTCGGCCAGGTCGTCGAGGAAGGCGTTGAGCATCTCGGAGTAGCCGCCGTGATCGTTGATCATGGAGCTGAAGTCGGTTTCCTGGCCGGCCCAGAAAAGAGAAACCGCTTCGCCGTCGACCCGGATATAAGCCCCGCGCAGGTCGCCCAAACGCTCGATCAGGGGAGCGTCGGCCAGTACGCGGTCGGCGAACGCCCGGTCCGACGAATAAAGGCTCCCCGCGCCCCACCCGATCCGGGCGACCTGCGGCTGGGGATCGTCGGGCTCGATATTGGCGTAGTCGCTGAGGATGTCGAGGCGGGGCGCGCCGGCCTTGCCGTGGACCAGGATCATGGTGACGGAGAGCGGTTGCCCGATGGCTTCGGCCAGAAGCCGGTCGAGGGGGCTCCCCGCCGCCCCCGGCCCGTACTCGTAGCTCCCGGTCAGGAAGGCGGCCACTCCACCGACTTCGCGCCCGATCTCTCCCATGGTCAACCGAGCGGCGTAGCGGCCCCAGACATCCCCGGCTTTGCCGGTATACAGAACCCGATAGCCCCGGTGGATTTTCCCCAGGTAGGAACCCTCGGTCCCCGGAACCTCGGTTGTCTTCAGCCCGGTATCGCGCTCGATCGTGACCAGGGCGTCTTTCCGGGCCTGTTCCTGGTAGGAAGCGCAGCCCCCGCCGATCGCGAGAGCCAGGACCGCGGCCGGGAAACTCCCTCGCCGAAACCGAAATTGCAGTCTTGTTTTCATTGCAGGCTCCTGGTAGCTGGTTGCGGCCGGACTCGGCCGTTCGTATCGAATTGGACGCAATCGATCGGCCGATATTCATCGGCCGCGCGAAAAAATCACCGGGACCCCGCGGCGGCCGGGGCGGTAGGCTAACCGCGGACCACCCGGTTTCTCCCCTCGCCCTTGGCCCGGTAGAGGGCGTCGTCGGCGCGCCGGATCACTTCCTCGGGGACGCGGTCGTCCTCCCTCAGTTGGACCGCGCCCAGGCTGATGGTCGCGGTCAGGCGACATCCGGGATCGACCTCCCAATAGGCCGCGGCCACCAGGCTCCGCAGCCGTTCCAGGAGTATGACCGCCCGGTCCAGGGGGCTTTCCGGGAGCAGGATCAGGAATTCCTCCCCCCCGTAGCGGCCGACCGTGTCCTGTTCCCGGGTCTTTCCGGCCAGGATCCCGGCGACCCCGGCCAGGACCCGGTCGCCGGCCAGGTGACCGAACGTGTCGTTCAGGGCTTTGAACCGGTCGATATCGGCCATGGCGACCGAAAAGGGCCGGCTGTAGCGGCTGGAACGGGAGAATTCGGATTTGAGAACCTGAGCCAGCCCCCGCCGGTTGAGCAGACCGGTGAGGGGATCCCTCACCGCCCGCTCCTCGTAGGCCTGGTGCCGTTCCAGGGTGGCATGGGCGGTGGCGGCCAGCTCCACGGGGTTGAAGGGTTTGACCAGGTAGGCGTTGGCGCCGCTGGAGAGACCGTTGACACGGGACGAAACCGACGTTTCCCCGGTCAGGAAGATGAAGGGCATCAGCTCGTTGCCCGGAAGCGACCGGACCCGGCGGCAGAACTCGAACCCGTCGAGGCCGGGCATGCGGATATCGGAGATGATCAGGGCGGGCACGACCTCGGAATCCAGGAACCGCAGCGCTTCCGGCGCGCTCTCGGCCGTGATCACCTCGTACCCTTCCTCCTCCAGGACGAAGCGGACCGCGGTCAGAACGGCGCGGTCGTCGTCCACGGCCAATATCATTTTTTTCGGCTTCATCGGGAGGTGTCGTCGGGCGGTTGCTATCCCTTATGCATTAGTATATCCTGTAATATTCTACCGTGCCAAATGTTCCGGGAAGGAGACAACCATGATAAACGACCATGAAAGCGTCGACGCCTTGCGCCGGGACCCGGATTTCTCCGATTTTTTCACGCCTCTGGACACCGGGTCCGACTTCGTCGACGCCACCTACTTCCTCCGCCGCGATGGGACTCTGGTATTTTCCGAGGGTTACTACCACGAGTTCGAAAAACCGCTGCGGGAAAGGCGGCTTATTTCCCATATCGTATATACCCCGATTCCGGCCGATGCCCCGGCCCCGGCCTACACCCGAAAAACCCTCTTCGGCCGCCTCTTCGAAAACATCACCAAGGAGATCATGGCCACCAACCCCCTCGACCGCTTCTACCCCCTCCAGCTCCGGCGCTACATCGACCTCGACCCCGCCCAGGCCGGACAGGCGCGACAGGTCTATTCCCGCTACAAGGCGATGGTCCCGGTAAGCGAGCTGGAGGGAGCCTTCCCCACCCTGCATTCCCTGCAAACCATCATCGGACGCTCCGAGTCCGATCCGGCGGCGGAAAACATCCGGGTGGTCACCGAACAGACCGCCGCCCTGCTGGGAATCGATCCCCGCCGGATCGGGATCTCCGGATCGCTTTCCCTGGGGTGTTACGACGATCCGCACGACCTCGATTTCGTCATCTACGGCACGGCGGACGAGGTGGCGGAGATGGTCGGGTTCATGCGGGGATTGACCGACCGGGAGGAACGCCGGCGGGTTTACGAATCGGGCAAATTCTGGCCGATCCGGTTCTGGGACTACCATGGAGACGACCGCTTCATGGTCTGCCCCTTCTTTTCTTATCTCGATCCGGAACGGGCCCCTTTGCGCGATTTCGAATGCGAGGAACTCGGCGGGATTTCCTTCCGAGCCAGGATCGCCGACGATACTCACAACGCCTTCAACCCCACCGTGCTCGGCTTGGAGGATACCCGTACCGAGGGCCCCGGAGCCGGGGAAGTCTCCCGGTTGATCCTTTATCACGGCGGCGAACGGGGCGATTGGCGCAAGGGGGACCGGGTCGAAGGGACCGGGACCCGTTGCCGGATGCGGACGTTCCGGAAGAAAAACGGCGTCCGAGCCCCGGCGGAAACTTTTTCCGCGGTCGTCGTCAACAACCTCGACCAGGTGCATAAGATCGAAGGAGACCGCCCATGACGGACACGGGCTTTTATTCCCGGGTGCGCGATGACGGCCGGTTCCGCGAATTCGTCCTGTCCATGGACCGACTGGAAACGATCCGGGACGCCATGCTCTTTATCCGCCGCGACGGCCTGATCATCTTCTCCGAGGGGTACTGCCACCCCCGAGACAAACTGGTGGGCAACATCATCTACGCTCCCGACACCGCCGGGGCCAAACGGATATTCGGACTTCCCTACGCCAGCGTGATCAAGCACAAAACCTCGGGAAACGGCGAGGAGACCTGGGTCGACTACGCCGACCAGCTCGAGATCTACCGGCGGTTGGCGCCGGAGGCCCAGGCGGGAAAACCCGTCTTCGCCCGCTATAAGTGCCTCTTCGATCTGGAGGAGATGGTCGGGTTCGTCGACCATCGCCGCTCTCTGGCGGCGGCGAGGCGGCTGAAACCCGAGATCGACGACTCCATGGGTAAGATCGCGGGGATGCTGGGAATCGATGTCGGCAACATCGGCTGCACCGGATCGATGGCCCTCGGGAACCTGGAGACCGCTCACGATTTCGACCTGGTTTTTTACGGAACGGTCCGGGAAGGCTGGCATATCGTCGATCAGATCTATGAAATCACCAGGGATCCGAACCGCCAGGTCTGGGAGTACGGAATGTTCTGGGCCATCCGTTTCTATGACGACTGGGGAAACCTGATCTGCCCCTTCTTCTCCTACCTGGACCCGGGGGAAATTCCGCTTCCCGCTTTCGAGATGAAGGCGCTCGGTCCCGATGCGGTCCTGACCGCGACCGTCGCCGACGACACTCACACCTTTTATATGCCTTCCGTGCTCGGCCTGCAGGGGGCTTCCGTGAACGGTCCTTACCCGGTCCCCGAAGCGCTGGTTCTCTACCACGGAGGACTGCGGGGAGAATACCGCCGGGGCGATCGGATCGAGGCCCGGGGAACGCCCGTGGAGGTCAAAACCCCCGAACGGGCCTACCCCGCTTTCCTCTGCACCCACCTCAATCAAAGCCGCAAGCTCTGAGCTCGCGGAAGCGATTACCATGAAGGATATGAAGTTCATGAAGGGGAGAGGGTTAGCCACAAAAGGCACAAGAGGATTTTAAAGAGACGAAGACGGGCTGAAGATGTCCGGCGGCAGACAGTGGGAGCCCTCTTCTATTCCCCCATCTGCGTAATCTTAGTTCCTCCCTTTCCCCATCTGCATAATCTTAGTTTTACCATGAAGGACATGAAGTTCATGAAGAAGGGGAGAGCTGGGGAAGTTTTACGCCCTGCGCCCTGCGCCCTGCGCTCTGCCCCATGTCCCCCTGGGGACTGCGGCGGAGCCTGAATCCTGAACCCCGAACCCTGAACCCTCTCTTTCCCTATGCTCCATGCGCTATGCTCTTTGCCGCCATCCATGTCTACATGTGACAATGGTTCGGGGGCCTCTATGCACCATGCTCTATGCCCTATGCTTTGTACAGGTGCAAAGATCTTCAGGGAGTGAGGCGGGGGGCTACTGAATTCTGACTCCTGAATTCTTCCCCTGAATCCTGAACCCTCTCTTTCCCTATGCTCCATGCGCTATGCTCTCTGCCGCCGTCCATGCCTACATGTGACAATGGTTCGGGGGCGAGGCGGGGAGATTAGTCGCATTTACCGGACTCCGTCCCTTATACTTGTGGCGCAGGTTTCGGATTCAAAACCGGGAGACCGATGAAGAAAGAACCAGCGTCGTTACCGCTCTGGCTGGCGAAACGCCAGACCCGGGCCTGGATTCATGCCGGCATCCTGTTGGCGGGGGCGGGAGCGCTGCTGGGGCTGCTGCCGACATGGAGGATTGCCCCGGAATCCGGCGGCCCCGACGCGCTCAAGCACTATCGGGCCGGACAGATCATCACCGGCTGCGTATTCTACCTGGCTTATTTCGGAATCGTCCTGCGCGTACTCCTGGTGGGAAGAGGACGGGGCTCCATGACCAGGGTTCTGCTCTGGATCCCTTCCATGCTCGCGGCCGGCGGCATCGCGGCGGTGGCGGCGGCCTTGCTTTTTTCGGCCGGAAAGGAGCTCCTGGACTGGGGAGGGCTGGGCCGGGTGGAGTGGTTCGACTTGCGCGCCGGCCTGGACGGCGCGCTTTCCATGCTCCCGGCGGTGGCGGTCATCATGGCCGTCACTCCGCTGTTTATCCCCCTCGACATCCTGCTGCAGATTCCGAGACTCATGCTCGCGGACGTCAAAACCGGGATCAGAAGCCTGGACGAGTATGCCCGGGAACAGAAATCGCACACCCGTCGGGCGGGGACGACCGACGTCCTGGTCGTAGAAGACGACATCTCCTGCGCGGCCACGGCCATGCATTTTTTCGGAGCCTTCGGATGGAAATGCCGCCACGTGTCGACCATCGCCGAAGCCGACGCCTTCCTCCGGGCCCACACCACGACCCTGAGGGTGGTGCTCTTGGATATTTTCGTCCGGGTGGGGAAAGGCGGCGACAATAGAACCGGAAGCCAGTGGTTGACCGAGATCGCCTCCGAATTCCCGGCGGAGAAACGCGGGTTCCTGATCGTCGTCGTTTCCGGGCACACCGAACTGCTGGGGAAAGCCTCCGGAGGAGCCGACCTGGTTTTGCAGAAACCCTGGGACCCCCGGAGACTGGCCGATTTCCTGCAGGAACGCTTCCCCGGCGCCGGTTTCGAGAGAGCCTGAACATGGACAACGAGCGCCACTCGATCGTTTTCGTCGACGACGAGGAAGACATCCGCTCCGTCTACTCCCGGCGGCTGGGGGAATGGTACGACGTTCTGGCCTTCGAATCCGGCGCCGAACTCCTGGAAGCGGTCGATTACCTTGCGCCCAGCCTCTTCCTGATCGATTGGCTGATGCCGTCCATGTCCGGTTTGGAACTCTGCCGGGAACTGCGCAAGCTCCGGCGGCTGGATCCGGTCCCCATCGCCTTTTTCACCGGCATCGAACCCACGATCGAAAACATGCGGACGGCGACCGAGGCCGGCGCCCAGTCGTTCATCTCCAAATCGACCGCCCCGGCTTTTTTCATCATCCAAGTCCGCACGCTGGTCGACAGTTACAACCGCCTTTCCCGCTATCTCAGGGACCGGGAAATCATCCTCTCGGTTCTCAAGCACGATATCGCCAATTTTCTCACCGGGGTAACCACCGGGGTGGCGGTGTTGGCCCTGGAACCTTCACTCCGCGACCAAACCCGGGTCGTCCTCCGGGCCGCCAGAGAACTGCAGGATCTCTTCCTGGACCTGGGCGAATCCCTCAACTTCCACCCCCGGGGCCAACGCTCGGAGGCCAAAATGGAGCCGCTCGAGGCCGTCCTCGGCGATCTCCGCGGCTACCTGGCCCAGATGCCGCGAAACGTGGAAGTAGCCGGCGAAACGTCCTCCCCCATTTTCTGCCATCGGCGCAGCTGGGGCCGCGCCCTCTATTACCAGATCAGATTTATCGACAACCATCTTCCCGCCGACCGGCCTCTCCGCCTGGAAATCCACCGCCTCGCCGCCGGCGTCTCCTTCGCCGTCGAAGCTCCGGGCTGTTTCGAAAGGGAGTGGGAACGGGCTTTTTCCGGGGAGCCGACGGACAGAGAAGACGATTTCTCCCGCCACGACCTGCTCTTCGTCGAATATGTCAGGAACATCGTCCGCCGCCACCACGCCCATTTCTCCATCCTCGAACAGAGGGAAACCACTCAACTGCTGACGATCCTCCCTCTTCCCGATGCCGGCGAAACGCCTTCGGGAGCTTCCGCGTGAATCGAAACCATGTGGCGGGGCACCGGGTATGCGCGCACAGACGGTACTGAAGTCGACGGTTCTGGCGGCGGCGCTGGCCGCGCCCGGGGCGGTAACGGCCCAAGTGATCGAGGAAGACACCTTCTTCACGACCGCGCTCGAGGCCTTCTTCTCCAAAGACGACGCCCTCGCCCCCGCCGTCAGAATCGTCCAGGAGTACGACGACAACATCGGGCTGGAGTCGGACGACCTTCGGGAGGGCAGTTGGAAAAGCCTGGTTATCCCCACCCTGGCTCTCGATTTTCCCGGTCGGCAGACAAGTTGCTTCGTCGAATACACGCCCGCCTTCATCTATTACTACACGGGTGCGGACCGTCTCGACGTCGACCAGGACGCGGCGGTGAAATTCTCCCATTTCTTCACTCCCCGCTATTGGGTCCACCTCAACGACATTTTTCTCCGCAAGGAGACCCCCCAGGATATCCGCCGGCCGGTGGTGCCTCAGGAACGGAACGCGGACTACAATTTCAACCTGGTCGAAGCCCGGTTCGGCAACCAGTTGACCAAGCAGATAACCTGGGGACTGGAATACGACAACGAGTGGTTTTATTACGACACCTCGATCATGCGCCGCTTTTTCAACCGGGTCAGCAACGTGGGAGAAGCGACGTTCCGCTATGAGCTCAACCCTTCCCTACGGCTGAGCGGCTCGTATTCGTTGCGGTTCTCGGACTACGAAGACGACGCTTCCGACTATTATTCCCACCTGCTTCGGATCGGCGTCAATTATCGCCTCGCCAAGCGGCTCACGCTCCAGGTCTGGGGAGGTTACCAGGCCCGCGATTACGACTCCGGTCAGAACCTGACCGGACCTTATGCCGAGTTCGACTGCGAAGCCATGGTCAGCTCGGAACTGTACCTGGAAGCCGGTTATTGGCATAAGATCGAGGACACCTACGAAATCACCCACCGCGGGGTCTGGGAACACGGGGTCAAGGGCACGGTTCATTACCGGCTGCTGCCCAAAGTCAAGCTGACGGCGACCTATCTGGGGATATTCAGCTACTATCCTTCCAGCCTGGATGTAGCCGGAGAAGCGGTTTCCGCCGATGAAACTTTCTGGAAGCTGGAAGCCGAGGCCGCTTTCGAGATCCTGGCCGATATCGTCATCAAACCCGGCTACCGCCATACCGAAAACAGCAGCGATTTCCCGGACGCCTCCTACTTCCGAAACCAGACATATCTGGAGTTTGCTGTCACTTTTTAACTTTCGGAAATCCCGGCCTTATGGCATATTTATAAATTGTGCCGCGGGTTCTGAAGAGGATATCGCCTTGAACGAAGACATCCATCTGCTTCACTATTGGGCCGTGATCAGGAGACATTGGACCCTGATCGTGGCCATCCCCCTCGTCACCGTGGCCGGGGTGGTTCTGACGGTATTCCGACAGCCGGATATCTACCGGGCCCAAACCAAAATCAGGGTGGAGATGGAACAACCCGAAGTGATGTTCTATCCCAACCTGCCCTTCATCGCGCCGCAGGACTCCCAACGCTTCTACCGGACCCAGAACCAGATCATCCAGAGCAACCCGGTGCTGGAACCGGTCGTCCGGGAACTGAACCTGGGCGGCAGGTGGTATCCGAACCGGCCCAACGCGGCCGCAGCGGCGCTGGCCCAGCTCAAGGACAACCTGCTGGTCATTCCCATCGAGGGGTCCACCATCATCGCCATCGCCTATGAAGACCGGGACCCGGTCCTGGCCGCGGAAATAGCGAACACGGTCGTCAAGCATTTCGTCGCCCAGAGAAGATTGGTTCGGGGGGTTTTTCTGGAAGAAGTCATCGAGAACATGCGCCATCAGCTCAACCTCAACCGGGAAAAACTGGACCAGTCCGAAGCCGCCCTACGGGCTTTTAAGATCGAAAAGGGGCTGGCCTTCGTTCAGGACCGCCCCCTCGACGAGGACCGGATCGCCGAACTCAACGACGTTTATATCAAGGCCAAGACCCGGCGGATGCTCAAGGAAGTCCAGCTGGCCGAACTGGAAGCGCTCCCCCCCGACGCCCGCATCTCCTCCCTGGTTCTGATGAGCGATAACCGACATTTCCAGGACCTGCGCGCCCGATTGGACATCAACGAGGTGGAACTGGCTTCCCTGGAGGAAAAGTACCAGCCGGAGCACCCCGAAGTCCTGGAAGTCAAGGCCCGGATCAGCAAGATCAAAAACCAGCTCAACGAACTATCCCAGGGGATGCTCAACGGAATCAAAACGGAATATCAGCAGTCTCTGAAGGAAGAACAGCTTCTGGCCGAAGCCTTGGGAGAGGTCTGGATGGAGGATCAGCTCAAGTCCGAGAGCCGGGCCGAGTATCTGAGGCTGAAGCGCCAGATCGAGGTCGATCAGGAAGTGGTGCTTACCACCCGCAAGCGGATGGAGGAAGCCATAGTCGGGGAGAGCATCCCCAAAGTCCGGATCGAGGTGGTGGAACAGGCCGGTGTTCCCAAGCAACCGGTCAAGCCGAAAAGAATGCTGAGCCTGCTCCTGGGCGGGATCCTGGGCCTGGGCGCGGGCGTGGCCCTGGCCTTCTTTCTTTCCTACCTGAACCAGCGCCTGGTGTCCGTGGAAGAAGTGGAAAAATACCTGCACCTGCCGGTGCTGGCTCTCATTCCCCGGGATACGGTCAGCCTGGCCCGCGACCCCGAAGACTTCGCTTCCCTGGAGGCGTACCGCCTCCTCCGCGCCACCGTCACTCACGCCTGCGCCACGGAAGGCATCAAAACCCTGATGCTGACCAGCGCCGTGGCCGGCGAAGGTAAAAGCACCACCGTCGCCAACCTCGGTCTCTGCATGGCCAAGCTGGGAGACCGGGTCATCCTGGTCGACGCGGACTGTCGCCGGCCCAAAATCGACACGATCCTCGGGCTCGACAACCGCCTGGGGCTGGCCGATATCCTCGAGGGCCGCTGCCGGATCGAAGACGCGGTCCAGAAAGCGGGGGAAACCGGAAACCTGGACGTCGTCACCAGCGGAAGCGACAGCGAGAAGGGCGTTTCCCTGCTTAACTCCAAATCGATCGCGGGCATCATCGGGGAGATCCGAGAACGCTACGACCTGGCTCTCTTCGATTCGCCCCAAACCCTGGGGGTGAGCGATACCCTCTGCCTGGGAGCCGCGGTGGATGCCGTCATCCTCTTGATAGAGCATAACCGTCACTCCCGTTCGGTCGTGCTGCAGGCTAAAAATCAGCTGGAGACGGCGGGAGCCAGGGTTATCGGGGTGGTCTTCAACAACATTTCCCCCCGTGAAATCAGGTATTACGCCCATTACTATTACCTCTCCGGAGAAAAGGGATGAAAAGACCGGAAGCGGCGATCATCCTGACCCTCAAGATGCTGCCGGCCCTTCTCTGCCTGAGCGGGAACACCGCGGCGGCCCAGCCCCCCGATTACGTCATCCAGCCCCAGGATATTCTCGGGATCACCGTCTGGAGGAACCAGGACCTCGACACCGAGGTCGAGGTCGACCAGGAAGGGATGATCACGCTACCTCTCCTGGGAAAAGTCCAGGCGGGGGGACTGACGCCGCAAAAGCTGGAAGAAACGCTCACCCGGCTCTGGGGGGAAAATTACATCAAGAACCCCTACGTCCGGGTGCGCCTGCAGAAGAAACAGTTCTTCGTCCTGGGAGAAGTCAAGGAACCGGGTTCTTTCGAGCTGGTCGGCAACATGACCGTGCTCAAGGCCATTTCCATGGCCGGCGGATTCACGGACTACGCCAAGGAAGGCAGCATCCGCATCCTGCGGACCGACACCGGGTCTCCGGAGAGAATCGAAGTCGATATACCACGCATCCAGAGCGGAGACGTCGAAGATATCGAAATCCGTCCCGGCGACGTGATCACCGTCCCCCAGAGCTTCTTTTAAAGAAGCCTTCCGGGGTGCGGGGGAAGAATTCAGGAGTCAGAATTCAGCATTCAATAGCCCTCCGCCGCTTCATGGTCGAAAAAGCATAGAGCATGGAGCATAGGGAAAGAGAGGGTTCAGGGTTCAGGGTTCGGGGTTCAGGATTCAGGCTCCGCCGCAGTCCCCAGGGGGACATGGGGCAGAGCGCAGGGCGCAGGGCGTAAAACTTCCCCAGCTCTCCCCTTTTTCCCCTTCTTCATGAACTTCATGTCCTTCATGGTGGAGAAAAGCAAATGGCAGAGAGCATGGTGCATAGAGCATAGAGTAAAACAAATTCTGAATCCTCTTGTGCCTCTTGCGCCTCTTGTGGCCAACCCTTTCCCCGTTTGTGCCTTTTGTAGCTAATCCCCTCCCCTTCATGAACTTCATGTTCTTCATGGTGAAACTAAGATTGCGCAGATTGGGAAAGGGAGGAACTAAGATTACGCAGATTGGGAAAGGGTGGAACTAAGATTACGCAGATTTGGGAACAGGAGAGGGCTTCCATTGTCTGGCCGGCGGCATCTTCAGCCCGCCCTCAACCCTCCCAAAACTCTCCGTGCCCTGTGGCGAGAAGCAGAGAGCATAGGACATAGCGTAAGCCCCCTGAACCCCGAACCCTCTCTTTTCCCCCCTTCATGAACTTCATGCCCTTCATGGTAGAGAAAGCAAAGGGCATAGAGCATGGAACATAGAGTAACCCCTTACTCCACCCCTACATGGTGATGCCAGTATCCGGGGTACGGGGAAAACTTGAAAAGCCGGGGAGTCGGCTATTCGCCGAAGACGGCCAGCTCGTTGATGCCGCCGCCCCGGGCATAGTAGCCGTCCACGTACAGACGGACATAGCGGGTGCTGACGGCTTCGAGGGGGACCGCCACCCAACTGGGGGTGAGAGAAAAGCTTTCGCTTCCCGAGTCGACTTCCGTGTACTCGATGCCGTCCGCGGAGACCGCCAACCGCCAATCGGTCGCGGCCCGGTCGGCGGCGCCGTCGTTGTGGGTGTTGAGCCAGCGGATCTCGGTCAGGAGATGCTCGTCCTCGAGATCGACCTCGACCCAGCCGGCGGTGTAGCTGGGCAGGAGCCAGTAATCGATCTCGCCCTGTTCGACGGTCTTCCCGTCGGTGACGTGAGCGGGGCCGTAATCCAGGCTCCAGGAGCCGGAGGCCGAAGCCGGCTTGCCCAGAGCCAGATTGTCGGTCCCCAGTTTGAGGTCGGCGTAGACTTCGATCTCGTTGGCTCCCCCGCCCCGCCAGTAATAATCGTCCACATAGAGGCGGACGTAGCGGGCGACCGCGGAGTCGTCCAAGCCGGTGACCTCTATCCACTGGGGAGCATCGGAAAAAGTCTCGAACCCGCTGCCGACGTCGGTAAAGCCGACGCCGTCTTCGCTGATCGCCAGCCGCCAGGAAGTCGTCGCCCGGTCGTTGACCCCGTCGTTGTGGGTGTTGAGCCAGCGGATGCCGTTAAGCTCGTAGACGGAATCCAGTTCCACCTGTACCCAGCCGGTGGTGTAGCTGGGCAGGAGCCAGTAATCGAGCGTCCCGTCCTCGAGTATCTCCCCGTCCACCACCCGGGAAGCCGGGTAATCGCCGCTCCAGCAACCCGAAGCCATGGCGGTCTGGCCCAGCGCGATGTTCTTTTCCTGGCCGTAGGCCTCGATTTCGTTCACTCCGCCGCCCCGGAAGTAGTAGCCGTCCACCCAGAGACGGACGTAGCGGGCGGTGACGGGGGTTTGGTATTTCACTTCCGAGATCGTCACCCAGGTGGGCACCGCCGAAAATTCCTCGGACCCGGACGCCAGGGGCGTGTACGTTTCGCCGTCCACGGAAATCTCCATGCGCCAGTCGGTGGTTGCGCGGTCGTCGGCCCCGTCGTTGTGGGTATTGAGCCAGCGGAGCTTGGTCAGATCGTAGATCTTGCCCAGGTCGACCTCCACCCAGCCGGTGGTATAGCTGGGCAGGAGCCAGTAATCGACGGATTCTTCGAAATAGCTCCCGTCGGTGACGTGGACGGGACCGTAATCCTGGCTCCAGGAGTCCGAAGCGGTGGCCGGCTTGCCCAAAGCCACATTGGGCGCGCCCGGATTATCCAACGTTCCCGCGGCGGCGATCTCGTTGACTCCGCCGCCGTAGCCGAAATAGCCGTCGACGCAGAGCATCAGGTAGCGGTAGGAAATTTCCGGTGAACAGGGAACGGTCACCCAGGAGGGCGAACCCGAAAATTCCTCGGTCCCGGAAGCCAGCTCGGTGTAGATCACCCCGTCCTTGGAGATCAGCAGCCTCCAGTCGGTGGCCGCCCGGTCGTTATTCGCACCGTTGTGGGTGTTGAGCCAGCGGATCTCGTCGAGAAAATAACAGTCCCCCAGATCGACCCGGACCCAGCCGGCGGTCCGGCTGGGGAGCAGCCAGTAATCTATCGTCTCCTCGTCCATGCTCCCGTCGGTAACACGGGAGGGACCGTAGGATGAACTCCAGGAGCCCGACGCGATCGCCGGTTTTCCCAGGGCGATGTTGACGGGGGTGGGGCTGGGAGGGGGCGTGGGCTCGACCGCGGTCGGGGTGGAACTGGGCGGCACCCAAGTCGCCGTGGGGGCGGCGGTCGGGGGCGGGGTCGCCGGAGCCGTGCAGGTAGCGGTCGGGGCCGCGCTCGGCGTCGGGGTCGATGTCGGAGGCGGCGTACAGGTCTCGGTCGGGGCCGCGCTCGGCGTCGGAGTCGATGTCGGAGGCGGCGTACAGGTCTCGGTCGGGGCCGCGCTCGGCGTCGGAGTCAGGGTCGGGGACGGGGAGCAGGTGGGGGTCGCGCTGGGCGTGGGCGTTGCGCTGGGCGTATTGGAAGGAGCCGCGGTCGGCGTGGCCGAAGAAGCGGGCGTCGGGGTAGTGGGAGGGAGAATCGCATAGCTCTCGGCGCCGCCGGTGAACCAGACCGTGGTCGCGGCATTGTTCAGACTGAGCGAACCGGAGACGTCGGGTTTGAGGACGCCGACGAAGATCCTCTGCTCATCCGTGCCGTAGATCAAGTCGGTTCCGTCCACCCGGAATTGCGTCCAGGCCGACTGGCGCGGAACCGAAAGCGAAAGCGTGGAGGAAAGGCCGGAATAGGCGCTGATATAGACGGCGGTAACGGTCCCGGTCCCCAGTTCTTCGCCGTTGCGGGCAACCGTGACGTCATCGAAGCCGAAGGTGGTCAGCCTCGACCCCGACATATAGATGCTCCCGTTGCCGTCGGAGCCCAGGGTGAGCCGGAGGAGGTCGCCGGATTCGAGTTCGGTCCTGGCGCCGTCCACTTCGATATACGACCAGAGCCCGGCAACCGTGAATTCGAGGCTTCCCCCGTTATCGAGAACGGCGGGCTTGGCCGCGTTGATGAGAATATCGAGGTCGGACGATTCCGGGGTGGGACTGGGAGTCGCCGGCGGAGCCGGAGTGGGGGTGGCCGCCGTTCCCGGGGTGGGGGTTGCGCCGGCGGGGGTGGGGGTCGCCTGGGCGGGAACCCCGGCTACCACGATCTCGTCCACCAGGAGACGGTCCCCGGTCCCGCTCATCTCGGCGTCGAAAGCCAGCCAGAGTTCGCCGTCCGCCGAAATCCCCAGGGATTCGAGATCGTATTCGTAATAACGGTAAACCCCGTCGTCGTCGCCGTTGAACCAGGACTGGAGCACGTGCCAGATCTGGTCGTCGGTGCTGACCGAAAACGCGGCTTCCTCGGACCCTTCGAACGATTCCGCTTTGGCCCAGAAACCGACGGTGATGTTTCGGTAGCCGGAGACGTCGAGAACGCGGTCGACATACCCGGTATCGTCGCGCAAGCGGAGATGGTACCGGCCCTGGTGGGGATCGGTGATGGAGATGACCTCGGCGTCGCCGCTGTGGAACCAACTGTAGAGCCACCCGGTGCCGCCGCTGAAATCGCCCGATTCCCAATCGTCGGCCGCCAACACCACCGGGCCCGTAATCGGCGTGGGGGTGGGCGCGGGCGGATCGGTCGGCCGGGCGGTGGGGGTGGGGATCGAGGTGGCGGTCGGGGCGGGACTGGCCGTCGGGGTCTCCGCGGGACCGGGAGTGGGCGTGGGCGGGGCGGCTGTCGGCGAAGGAGTGGGGGTGGCTACGGCGGTGTAATAGACCCTGACCGAAACCTGAGTCACCCGGGCTTCCCGGCCGTGAATCGAGCCGGTCGCCAACACCGTCTGCAGGGCGTTGACCCCCGCGACCGTCCACGGAGCTCCGGTGGCGGGGTCCTCCGTCCACTCCCGGCTGTAGGCGGCGTACCCGTTACCCAGGGCGATCTCCGCCAAGTCGTCTGCCCCGCCGGAACGGATACCCGCCGAAATCTTTAGACTGGAGCGAACGGCCTTGCGGGCATACACGATCATTTCGACCTTGTCGATCTGAACCGGCAAACCCAAGTCTTCCATCAGATAGCGGTCGGTGAGCCAATCGTTCGCCGTGTAAACGTACGTGCCGTCGCCGTCGGCGGTCCGCACGCATTCCCAGTTGGAGCCGGCGCCCGACGCGGACCATTCGCCGGCATCTCCGGGCCCGTCGGGCAGGAGATCCCGGACTCCGGAGGCGGCCAGCTCGTATCCTCCACCCGCCTCCCAGTACCCGACGGCGGTCACTCCGGAAAGATCTTCTCCCACCGCCCAGAGTTTGTATCCGGCCACACCGGTCAAAGCCGAAGTGTAGACCGAAACCCCCGGGAGGACCCAGGGGGCGCCGGTGCGGGAACCGCGCCAGCTTTCCCCGTCGGCGGCATGCATGACGGCTTCGTCGTCCAGGATCCAGTTGATGCCGTCGTAGGAAGTCCCGTGCCCGATCCCGCGCGCGCCGTCGGCGGCGGCGCCTTCATACCAGATGTGGTAGATGCCGTTGAGCCGTACCACCCGGGGCCGGGAAGCTTCCAGGGCGTCCCAGGTCGAAGCCATTCCTCCCGGAACCACGACCGGTTCGTCGCCGCAACGGGTCCAGGTGCAGCCGTCCGGCGAATAAGCCAGGGAGATCTGGCCAAGACTCCCGTCCGGAGCTTCCCCGAAACTGGCCGACGTGTAGTACATGACATAGCTGTATGCCAGGGGCTCGTCGTCGGAGCGGTCACTGCGCGTCCGGCTGCCCGGGTTGGTCCCATCCGGATTGTAGATCACGCACCCCGGGCCGGCGATACCGCCGAACCAGCGTTTGCTGCGCCGCCCCGGGTCCTCGGAAAAAGACCTGCTGCCCTGCCCGTCCCGGGAACCGACCACCAGCGGGAAACGGAGGCTGCTTCTCAGAGGACGGTCGCCGAACCAGGCGACGCCGTCATCCGACTCGGCGTACCGAACCGCTTCCAGGGAATCCGCCGGGCCCATTCCGGCCAGGTACCATATTTTATAGAGGGGCCCGTCGCTCCGGCCGAAACGAGCGCGGTCGTACACCACCACCGGGCGGTCGAGGGCGCCGGAGGCCAAGCCGGAAACTTCCGTGGATTCTTCCCCGTCCCAGGTTACTCCATCGCGGGAAGAAACCAGACGAAGGCCCCGAACCCCCGTCTGGGGATCGTCGGCGCCGTACCACATCCGGAAGGGCAGACGGCCGCCGAAGCCGTCCCGATCATAGAGCACGCAGGGGTTTTCGACTCCGCCCTCGGGAGCGAACACCGGGTTCACGGGACAGTCGATCAGGGTTCCACGCTCACCGGCGGTTCCCAGCGTAGCCGCCATCAGAACCCCGGTCGTTATCAATATCATCCGTTTCATACTTCTCTCGAATCTCTTACGAACGCAACCGCCTCAGGAGCAGACCGGCAGAGCCGCGGGCATCCGTTTTTCAATCTCTCCCAGCAGTTCCTCCCCGGCAAAAGGTTTGACCAGGACCGGAAACGTGTCGTTTTCGGACCCGAAACCGGATTCGGGGTCGGGGAGGTAGCTGCTCATGAAAATTACGCCTATCTTCGTAGTTTTTATCCGCTCGGCCAGAGTCGCCGTGTCCATTCCCGAGATCATCAGATCCACCAGAATCAGTCCCACGTCGTGCCGGTCCATCATCTCCATCGCTTCCCGGCCGTGTTCGGCCTCGAGAGTCCGATACCCTCTCAGTTCGAGGTAGAGGGCGATAGCCCGGCGGATACTCTTGATCTTGTCCACGATCAGAATGTTTTGGACGTTGGCGCTCATGACACCATATTAAAGCAATAAATATGCCGAATTTGGGAATATTGCTCTTATACACTCATATACATCATCTTATGGACTTTTTACCTTGCGGGTATAGATGGCGATAACGTCAGAAATGGCTGGAGCGAGCGATATTCCCGGCCCGGGAATGCCAATTTGGCATGGTGGGGGAAAGGCGGCTCAGGTTCCCGGGCCGCCCTTGACCCCGTACCGTTCCATCTTACGGCGGAAGGAGCGCAGGGGAAAATCGAGTTGGCGGGCGGCCTGGGTGATATTGCCCGAAGTCTGCCGGAGAGCTTCTTCGATCAGGTATTTTTCGAAAAGTTCGACCTTCTCCTTAAACGAGGTCAAATGGGCGAATTCGGGGGCGGAGGCGCCCTCCCCGGCGGCGAAATACCCGGGGAGGTGCTCGAAGATCATGGTATCGCCCTCGACCTGCGTCAAGGCGCTCTTGAGCACATTTTCCAGCTGTCTGATATTGCCGGGCCAGTCGTAGCGCAGAAGGAGGTTCATGGCCCCGGAGGATATCTTCACCTCCCTGCGGCCCAACTGGTTCAGGACGTGTCGGGCCAGCAGAGGGATATCCTCCTTACGGTCGCGCAGGGGGGGAAGATCGATCTGAATCACGTTGAGGCGGTAATAAAGGTCCTCCCGGAAGCGCCCCTCCCTGACCGCCCGGCTCAGATCCTCGTTGGTCGCGGCCACGACCCTGATATCCACCTTGATGGGAGTGTCGCTGCCCAACGGCTCGAAAGTCTTCTCGTCGAGAACCCGCAGGAGCTTGACCTGGGCGGCGGGGCTGAGCGTGCCGATTTCATCCAGGAAAAGCGTCCCCCCGTCGGCGGACCGGATCCGGCCCAACCTATGGCTGACCGCCCCGGTGAAAGCGCCCTGGAGGTGCCCGAAAAGTTCGCTTTCCATCATCGTCTCCGAGAGCGCTCCGCAGTTGACCGCGACCAGGGGACCCCGGGATCGACCGCTGTTATGGTGGATGGCGTTGGCCACGATCTCCTTGCCGGTTCCCGTCTCCCCGCTGATGAGAACGCTGTAATCGCTCCGGGAGGCTTTGTCGATCAAGGCGTAGGTGTCCCGAATGGCGTCGCTCGAACCCACCAGCCCCGGGTAGGGGGACTCGGTCTTGAGCTTCCGGCGCAGCTCCCGGATCTCCCAGATCTGGGCGTAATGTTCGGCGATCCGGCCGAGGATGATGAGCAGTTCCTCCTGATCGATGGGCTTGGTCAGATATTCGTACGCCCCTTGTTTCATGGCCCGGACCGCATCGCGGACGTCGCCGTAGGCGGTAACCACGAGAATGGTGAGTTCGGGAAACCGCCGGCTCACTTCTTCGGTCAGTTCGATCCCGTTCTTATCCGGCATCTTCACGTCCGTGATCAGAATCTGGAAGCCGCCTTCCTGGAGCTTTTTCAGCGCTTCGGTATGAACCGCGGCGGTATCGCTCTCGTACCCGTGCATCCGCAAAAACGTCCCCAGGCTCTTGCGGATATTCTCCTCGTCGTCCAGGACCAGAATTCGCAGCGGAACCGTCATATATCCTCCAGGGGGATCTCCAACCGGAAAACCGTGCCGTTCCCCTTCCGGCTCTCGAAACCGACTTGGCCGCCGTGGCTCTCCACCATCCGGAAGACCTGCGAGAGCCCCAGACCGCTCCCCTTGGCCTTGGTGGTGAAGAAGATATCGAAAATTTTCCCCTGGATCTCGGGGGGGATACCGCAGCCGTCGTCCCCGATCTCCACCACCGCCTTCCCTTCCCGAAGAGCCGTTCTGGCCTCGATGCGGCCGCCGCGCTCGACCGCGTCGCGGGCGTTGAGCAGAAGGTTGAGGATCGACCGGTGAAATTCGTCTTTTTCCAGCGTCAGAAGAGGAAGATCCCGATCGTACTCTTCCACGACCCCGATACCGTTCTCTTCCAATTCTCCCCGCAAGCCCCGGATGGCGCCCTCGATCACCTCGTTGAGATCGACCTTCTCCCGCTGGTAGTGAACGGGCCGGGCGAAGGACATGAAAACGTCCACCATATCCTTGAGCCTGCCGATATCCGCCTTGAGGATGGAGATACTCTCCTTGGAAAGCTCCCGGGCCCGCTCGATATCGGGGCTCGTCTCCAGGATGGTGGCGATGTTGACGGTGGAAAAAGACATGGAGTTGAGAGGGTTCTTGACTTCATGGGCCACCCCGGCGATCAGCTTGGCGGTGGCGGCCAGCTTCTCGGATTGGATCAGCCGCTCCTGCGCCTCCTTCAGATCCTGGAAGGACTGTTCGAGGGATGCCGTTCTCTTCTCCACCTCCTTTTCCAGGTTGAGGCTGTGCTCCTCCAACTGCCGGTAGAGCTTAGCGTTGTCGATGGCTACGGCCAGCTGACCGGCGATCTGCTGCAGTATCTTCTCGTGCGATTCGTCGTAAGCGTCGGGCCGCATGCTCCCCAGGTTGAGGGTTCCGATCACCTGCCCCCGGCGGATGAGGGGCACGACGATCCCCGACTTCACCCCGGTTTTCTTGATAAAATCGTCTTCCAGGAAACTGTCGGCCCCGGAGAGGTCGCCGCGGACCAGGGCGCGCATATTGTTGATCACCCACTCGATCCCCGTCCCCTTCAGAGGGAACGTCCGCCCCAGTTCCGGGAACCGCTCCTCCCGGGGCTCGAGAAAGTAGACTTCGTTGACCATGTCCGAACCCCAGGCCAGGGAGATGCTGGCGCGGTCGAAGGCGATCAGCTTCTGGATTTCCTGAACCACCAGGGGGAGAATCTCCTTCAAATTGAGACTGGCGGCGATGGTGTTGGTAATCTCGTTGATGATCGAAAGCTCCCGGGCGGTCTTTTCGATTTCCGCCCGCGATTCCCGAAGTTCTCCCGTTCTCTGCTCCACCCGTTTTTCCAGGGTCTTGTTCAGATCCTCCAACCGTTTGTTGGATTGCCGCAGTTCGGCCAGCAGCCGCCGGTTCTCCACGAGCAACCGCTGCTTTTCCAGGGCCTGCCTGACGAGTTGGTCGAGTTCTTCGATCTGAATCGGCTTGGTGACGTAGGAGAACGCACCCAGCTTGATGGCCTTGACCGCGGTTTCCACCGAGACGTGGCCGGTCATGAGAATGATCTCGGTCTGGGGAAACGACTGCTTGAGCCGGCCCACCAGATCGAGCCCGCTGATATCGGGGAGCCGGATATCGACGAGGGCCAGATTGAAGGCGTGGCGCTGGCCGGCCGCCTGGACTTCCTCCCACGCCGCCCCGCCCGTCCCCACGGCCTTGACCTGATAACCTTTTTTCTGAAGGATAAGGCTCAGAAGCCGACATATCGGCTCTTCGTCGTCAACCACCAGTATGCGTTCGGGCACGTTGCCTCCTCCGATCTTCAACCTGCCTCCCGGTCGCGCAGGTCTGCTTCCGGCTCGACGGCAAGGACGCGGAAATCGTAACATGAGGCCGCTTTCCTGGAAACCGGAAACCGATCGAACGGGGAAAAACCGTTGACTTATCGGCGCCGATTGTATACCAAATCCCTCGAACGGGCGGTTCCCCTAGGCTTCCGCGCCCGGCGCGGGCCCGGGCACGAGGCCGGCCGCGGTCACAATTAGCCGCACCATTCCTCAATCAAGGGAGGATTTCGCCGGGTGGCACCGGCGTCCGCCGGCGCCGGGCGCCCTCCCCGGCCGTACGAACCCATGAATTCGTCGGGAAAAAAGGTTCGCGACCTGGCCCGAGCCCTGCCCTTTCCCCTGAAACAAGGATTGAAGCACGCCTGGGGGCTGGTTCCGGTTTCCACCCGTTACGGCCGAGCGTTCGGGAAAACCCGCGCCTTGCTCCGATCTTCCCGGGGCTGGAACCGGGAGCAGGTAACCGCCTTTCAGAACCACCGCTTGCGCCGCTGCCTGGAGGATGCCTACGACGGGGTCCCGTATTATCGCGGGCTCTTCGACCGGATCGGGATCGGCCGAGAGCGCCTGAGCGACCCCGCCATCATCCGCGAAATCCCCTTCCTCACCCGGGAAGAAGCGCACAAACACCACGACCGGCTCCTCGACCGCAGGGCGGAGCGGAGGGGGACGCTTTCGATCACCACCGGGGGCACTACCGGCAGGCAGTTGAAAATTGTCACCCGGCCGGAACACCGGGCGGCGGAAGCGGCTTTCGTGTTCGATTTATGGGGCCGGATCGGAGTCCGCCCGAACTCGCGGAGGGCGGTGCTGAGAGGAGCCGTGGTCAAAACCGGCGGTTACCGCAAGACCTGGCGGTACGATCCCCTGAGAAAAGAACTGCTCCTTTCCGTTTACGACCTCACCGACGACAATCTGGAGCTGTATCTGGGAGCGATGCGGAAGTATCGGACAGCTTACCTGCACTGTTACCCCTCCGCGGTTCTGGCGTTGGCCCGTTTTCTGGCGCAACGGCCCGACCTGCGCCCCCCGCGCCTCGATGCCGTCCTGACTTCCTCGGAGAATATCTACCCCCGGCAACGGGAATTCATCGAGTCGAACCTGGGCGCCCGCTGTTTCGATCTCTACGGTCAGACCGAGCAGGTCGCGTTGGGAGGGGCATGCGAGAGCGGCGGTTTGTACCACTTCTACCCCCAGTACGGGTATACCGAGATCGTCGACGACAAGGGTCGGCCCGTGACCGAAGACGGCGGCGAGGGAGAAATAGTGGCAACCGGCTTCATCAACACCACCATGCCTTTCATCCGCTACCGGACCGGCGATCGCGCGCGCTTGAGGAAAACCCCCTGCGCCTGCGGCCGCCCTTATCTTCTTCTGGAGGCGATTCGCGGCCGCTGGGAACAAGAGGTTCTCATCGGGAAAACCGGCAATATCGTTTCCCTGACCGCCGTCAACTCCCATTCCCGGATCTATGACCGGGTCAGACAATATCAATTTTCCCAGAAATCGCCGGGTCTGGTAACGTTGACCATCGTTCCCGACCGGGGGTATGGGGAACAGGACACGGTTGCCATCCGCGGAGAGCTGACCGGAAAACTGGGAGAAAGTCTGCGGTTGGAAATCGTATTTACGGACGCCATCGCGCGGACGGCCCGGGGAAAGTTCCCGTTCCTGGTGCAGCACCTGACCGCGGGAGAAAGCCCGGGAGCCGGAGAATAATACAGCCGTGAAACCCTGCGTTCTGCATATCGGCCCGATACCTCCGGAAGCGGGAGGCGACGCCGCCGGCGGAATCGCCACCCATCTCTGGGACCTGGCCGGTCAGTTCCGGGACCGGGGCTGGCGTGTGAGCGTATTCGCCGGGACCGACCGCTCCTTCCACCGGGAGGGGATAGAAATCATCGGACTCCCCCGGCGGGGGCCGTTGGGCAAACTGAAACGGTCGGTTCGGATTCTGGCGGGCCGCCACCGCACGACGTTCGCCCCCCTGGGATGGGAGGCAAGGCTCAGGGCAGCCTATCTGGCCGATATTCTGCGCGGGGCGGTCGCGGCCGCGCGGCCGGACCTTATTCATCTTCACTCCCTGAGCAACACGGCCGGATTGAGCCTGGCCGCTCTCCGTCTCCCCGTCCCGGTGGCGGCCACCAATTACGAACTCTGGTTCCCCCCCGGCTGCTCCCGCGAGCCGGAGGTCGCGGCCAGGATCGCCGAAAACACGGGCGGGGTGATTCATATTTCGGAATATACCCGGGATCGGGCCATAGGGTTGGGAGTGAGATGTCCGGAAATATCCAGGATCATCCACATACCGGTGCGGAAAGACCGTATCCCTCTTCTGAACCGGGAACGGATGCGCGGAGAATTAGGTTTGGAGGGCAAGCCCGCGGTGTTTTTCTACGGGACGTTCCAGCCCGTCCGGAAAAAGGGTTTGGATATACTCATCCGGGCGTTTGTCGGCAACCGGACCCTGCGAACGGGGTGCCGGCTGGTGTTGAGAACCGGGGAAGACGGCGCCGGGTATGCCCGGGAACGGCTCCGGCGCTCCGAGATCGAGGTGAAAATCGTGGAACAGGTCACCCGGGAAGAGTTGGCCGGGTACTATACGGCGGCCGATGTCTTCGTCATGCCCAGCAGGTCCGAGGGGTACGGAATCGCCTACGTGGAAGCCCTGATGGCGGGAACGCCCTCGATCGGATTCCATCGGACTCTCGGGGAAATCCGGAAGCGGATGGGTACGGAGGTGGGAGCGCTCTTCGATGCCGAAAACGAGAGCGCGGAAGACCTCGGCCGCAAGATTGAAAGCGTATTGGCGGCTTCCTTCGACCGGCAGCGGCTTCGGGAAACGGCCCTGATGAAACTGTCCTGGGACAACCGTTTCAGCGATTTCGAGAATTTTTATCGCGAGGTGCTCGACCATGGTTCATAAGCTTACGCCGAACCGGCGTCAAGAACGGCCCGGCTTCACCGCCGCCGAAATCGACGAGTTCAGGAAACAATCTCTGCTGGCCGACGCCTACCAGAGTCCTTTTCCCGGCATCCGGCTTTTCCACCGCCGGCGTACCGCCGCCATCATCGACTTGCTGGCCCAGGCCCTACGTCCCCCCGGAGAAGGAGCGGAGGCCGAAGCCGTGCTGGAGTTCGGCTGCGGCGACGGTTTCCTGATCGAGACCATCGCCCGTGTTTTCCCCGGAGCCGACATCCGGGCGGTCGACATCAGCCTGACCGCGCTGGAGCGCGCCCGCAACCGGGCGCCGACGGCAAGGCTGGTCCAGTCGGACGCGGCCCGCACCCCTTTCCCCGACGGGTCGGTTCCCGCCGCCCTCTGTTCCGAAGTAATCGAGCATGTTCCCGACGACACCGGACTGCTGCGCGAAATTTTCCGGGTTCTCAGGCCCGGCGGCGACCTGGTCCTGACCACCCCCAACCTCTATACCCTGCGCAATATCCTGCGTCAAAAAATAGGTCGGGAACCGAAGATCGAAATCCCGGAACATCTCCGGGAGTATGGATATCGGGAGCTCTCGGCGAAAATACGCTCGGCGGGCTTCGTCGTCGTCCGTTTTCGCTCCGTGGGGTTTTATATCCCCAAAATGCATTGGATATTTAAAAGCAAGGTTCTTTCCGGGGCGGTCTTCCTCCTGGCCCGGATTTTCCCGCGCCGGGGACGCGATTTCATGTTCCTGCTCCGCAAACCGCCGGGGACCGGGCCGACCGCCTCGGAGGAATCGAGGGTACGCAGTGGATCCGATCAAGACGCTGACTAAGGGCTTCAACCGGGCCCGGACCCGGGGCGCGGGGCACCTCCTGGCGTCGATGGGGTTTTCCCAGGGCGTCCTTCTTCTACTCGGCATCTTCCTGGCCCGGATTCTGGGACCGGGGGATTTCGGCCATATCAGGGTCATCGGAGCCGTGCTCAAGCTGGCGGCCATACCGGCGGCCCTGGGCCTGCCCGCCGCCGTTTCCAAGTACGCGGCCGAGGCCGGCGGCGGCGCCCGAGGGCGGGAGATTTTTTCTCAAGGCGCTTCTTTTTCCCTCCTCGTTTCGTTCGCGGTGGCGGCCGGGTTGGTCGCCGTTCTGAGCGCTTTCGACCCCTTGGGCGACGATGTCGCCCGCCGCTACCTTCTCGTCCTGGTCTGGACCGTGCCGCCCGCCGTCTTCACCGCCGGGGCGGCGGCCTTCCTCCAGGGGATGAAACAGATCAGGCTCATGGCCGGGTGCCAGGCTCTCCTGGCGGGGGGGCGGGTGCTCCTGGTCGGCGCGCTCACCCTCGGCTTCCTCCTTCCCGGCTACGCCGCCGGGCTGGGGGCGGCGGAGTGGGCCGGAGCGGTGTTCATGCTCGTGCTGACCCGCCCCTCGATCCGTTTCCGTTGGGATCGGGCCCTCCTTGCCAGGATGGTCCGGCTGGGCGCCTTCGCTTCCCTCGGCCTCAGTTTCGCGACCCTGACCCTGACCATGGATACCCTGTGCCTGAGCGCCATCCTGGGCGATCCGGTTCTGGTCGGCCGTTACGGAGCCGCCAGCACCGTGGCGCTGGGGCTCATGCTCGTCCCCGAAGGGATTTCTCAGACCTTCTTCCCCTACCTCTCGGAGGCCTGCCGGAACCGGCGGCTGCTGAGGACTTATTTCTCCCATCTCTCCGAACTGGTCGGACTGGCCATGCTCGCGGTCTGCGGGGGAGTCTTCCTCTTCGCCGGGCCGTTGATCGGACTCATATTCGGTCCGGAGTACGGGCAATCCGCCGCGGTGCTTCGAGCCCTGCTGCCGGGAATTTTCTTCTATGCGCTCCAGAAGATATCCGGAACCGTTCTTTTCGCCCGGGGGAGGACCGATCTCAACTGCTACGTGACCCTGGCCGGGGGTATAGTAAACGTGCTTATGAACATCGCATTCATCAAACGGTTCGGCCTGATCGGAGCGGCGTACGCCACTTCGCTGACGTTCGCCCTGCGGGCGGCGGTCAGTTTCCTCCTTTTTTTCCGGGAACTGCGGGACACCGGAGCCGAGGGGCCCCGGCCATGAAGAACGCTGCTCCCGCCGAGAGCCGGCACGACTGGGATATCTGGTGGAGGGAAGCCCCGGAGCCGGATATCGACCACCTCACGCTTCGCGTCTTCGCGGAGATGAACGCCGCCGTTTCCTTCCGGGGGCGGTCGGTCCTGGAGCTGGGGTGCGGTACCGGCAGGCTAAGCTACCTGGCCCTTCGGAACGGCGCCGAGCGCGCCGTTCTCATGGATTCGTCCCCCCGCGCCGTAGCCATCGCCGAATCCCTCTTCCGGGGAGTCTCCAACGTCGAGATCCGCCGGGCCGACTTCACGACCCTGCGGCCGGAAAAACGTTTCGACATCGTTTTTTCTTCCGGGGTGGTGGAGCATTTCCCCGACGGGGAAATCGAGGCGATCGTGGATCTCCACGGGCGCTGGTCCAGAGGGTCCGTGGTCATCGTCGTTCCCGCCGGGCCTCACTACAACAACGTTAGGATGAAACGGGCCGCCGCCCGGCGGCGTTTCGGCTGGCAGAGGCCCCTGACCCGGGCCCGGATGAAAAAACTCTTCGCCGGGGCCGGAATCGCCGTGAGCGTCAACCGCCGGTTTTATACGTTTTACGCCGTTCCCCGCCTGCACCGCTGCCGGCTCCTCGACCGCTGGGCGAAGCCGATCGAGGGCCTGGCCGGAGGGCTGCTCGTGACCGCGGGAACGGCGCAACCGGACCGAACCTCGTGAAGCCGCGCGCGACGAACTCCTCCGACCCCCTCCATCCCGAGGCCGGGGGCTGTTTTTTCATCCGCCCCGGTGACCGGCGCGCCGCCGTCGAAGCGGTACTCCGGGACTTCCCCGAGGCTTTTCCGAACGCGGTGGCCGACGCCGACGATATCTGCGGCCACGTCTTCGACCTCCTGGGTTCGGGAAAGACCGGGCTGGGACCGGACATAGACTGGCACCGGGATTTCAAAAGCGGAGAGCGGTGGAATCCCCTCCTCCCTTACGGCCGGGGAGAGCCTTATCTCCGACTTCACGACCGGTCCGACGTAAAGGTCCCCTGGGATCTGAGCAGTTTTCTCCACCTTCCCACCCTCGGAAAAGCGTTCTGGTATACCGGGCGCCCCGCCTATGCCCGCGAATTCGAAGAAGAGGTGTCCGACTGGATCGACCGCAATCCCCGGCCCCTGGGCATCAACTGGGCCTGTACCATGAAGACGGCCCACCGCGCCCTGAACTGGGTATGGGGGTATCACTTCTTCCGCGAAGCTCCCGAAATCGAAGCCGCCTTCTGGCGCCGTTTTCTCGCATCCCTGGAAGAGCACGGCCGGCACATAGAAAAAAACCTCGAGGACGAACGTCCCGCCAACAACCACTACCTTCTGGGGCTGGCGACCCTGTTTTACCTGGGCTCGGCCTTTCCCGGGATGAACCGCGCGCGCCGGTGGCGCCGGGTCTCCCTGAAGCTTCTTCTCCGGGAAATTATGATCCAGGTTTCCCCGGACGGGGCCGATTATGAGGGTTCCATTTACTATCATCGTTTCGCCACCGAGATCTTTCTTTCCGTTCTGGCTTTGGACCGCAGGGGAGACCGCAGCTTCCGCGGCCAGGCGCTCGGCCGGTTGGAGAAGATGCTGGAGTTCATCCTCGCTTACACCGGTCCCGACGGGAACGCCCCCCGGATCGGCGATCAGGACGACGGCAGGGTGCAGATCACCGGCCGCTACTCCTCCTGGAGCCGGTTCGACCACCGGGACCTGCTCGCTCTGGGGGCGGCGCTTTTCGATCGGGAGGACTTCGCCGGCGCTGCCGGCGACAGGCATGAGGATTCCCTCTGGCTGCTGGGTGAAGAAGCTCTTCGGCCGATGAAGCGCGCCGGGGAAACGGTCCCGGCTCCGCGCAGCCGGGCTTTTCCCGGCAGCGGTTACTATATCATGCGCGACCGCGGACTCTACCTTATCGTCGACGCCCTGGCCTCGGCCCCGGGAGCCCCCACCGCCCACCGGCACAACAGCCGGCTCAGTTTCGAATTGACGGCGGACGGGGCTTCCTTCCTCATCGACCCCGGGACCTATCTCTATACCGCCGACCCCGAACTCCGAAACTCGTTCCGCGGCACCGCCGCCCACAACACCGTGGTCGTCGACGGCCGGGAACAGGGTGTTCTCGACGGCAACAATCTCTTTTCGCTTCCCCCGGGAGGCAAGGTCAGGGTTATTTCCTGGTCGTCGGAAGACTCCTTCGATCGACTTGACGCCGAATACGTCTATTCCCGGCTCCCGGGCGGCCACAGGCGCCTCGCCCACCGCCGGCAGTTCTTCTTTTCCAAAACCGATCGGTTCTGGGTCGTCCGCGACACTCTCCGGGCCCGGGGACGGCACGGGTTCTCCAGCTTCTTCCACTTCGCCCCCGGCGTGGGCGTCCGCCTCGAAGGAGAAACCGTAATCGCCGAGCGCGATGGTTCGTCGCTTCTCATCCAAGGGGTCGGGGGCGACGGAGCCACCCGAACGGAAGTCGTCGAAGGCTGGGTGTCGGATCGGTACGGCCACCGGGAAAAAGCGCCGGTGGCGGTCCGGCGGGGCACGTTCCGGAACCGGGCCAGCTTCGGGACGATCCTCATCCCCCGAACCGCGGGATCCGGAGACGCCCGCACGGCGGAACGGACCGAGGCGGCGCGGGCCCGGTTGGAGAGCTTATGAGAACTCCCGAAGAACGCGCGACGGAAGCGTTGACGGTTTTCCTGCCGGCCGCGGTGCTCTGCGGGGCGCTCATCTGGCTCATCGCCTCGGGGACGAAGATCCCCCTCTTCTTTTCCCTGGTGGCGATCGCGCTCGCCGGTGGATATTTCTGGATCAACTTCGAAAAAACCTACATCCCCTTCACTCTGGTCATCGTTCTCCCCCTGGCCGTATTCGTCACCTCCATTCCCAACCTCAAGGCTTGCGAGTTGGTGGTTCCCGGCCTCGTGCTCCTCCTCGGCGCCCACACCCTCGTCTCCCAGGTAAAAGGCCCCGGCTTCAAAATCCTGCCCGTTTCCGTGATCCTCTTTTTCGTTCTGGGCGCCGTTTCCTTCCTCCGCAACCCCAGCCTCCCCACCCAGGTTTTCGCCCGCTCCGTCGACATGGGCAATTTCCGCAACTATTGGAACTTTTTCATGGGGCTGGCCACCTACCTTCTGGCTTTCCATCTCTTCCGCAAAGACCGCGAACGCAAGCTGATGGTGACGGTGCGATGCCTGACCGGAATATACGTGGGCGGGTTGCTCCTGCACCTGGCCATGACCTACCTCGGGGTAGTCGCGCCGGCCGGGTTCTTCCTGGTGGATTGGGGCCCCGCTCCCGAGAGCGGCTCGACCGGAACTGTTTTCCGGGGCTGGACCTTCGGCTGGTACGGCCTTCACCTTTTCCTGATTCTCATCGCTTTCCCGGGGTTCCCGAGAAACCGGTTCCTGAAGTCGTTTTTTTTCCTGCTCGCCGGGGCCTGCATCATCCTCTCCGGGGCTCGAGCCACGCTGCTGGCCGCGGCCTTCTGCGCGATATTCGCGGGGGTGCTCCGTAAAAAATTCCTGGCCCTGATCCTTCCCCTGACCGCCGTGACGGTCATACTCGTGATCTCTTATGCGTTCCCGCGGGTCATCTCCTCCCTTCCCGCCGCCACCCAAAGAATATTCACCATATTCCCTTCGTCGGACGTGTACGGCCACCGGGAAGCGGTGGTCAGCGCCCGCACCCGGCTCTATTGGTGGAACGAAGCCTTCGATATTATTTCCCGGCACCCCTTCGCCGGGATCGGCTTCGAGCGGGTGGGCCGGAAATCGCTCTATCTCGCTTACTCCGAATACGCGGTCGAAATCGGGGGCTCCCACAGCGCGTATATCGCCACCGGGGTGATGCTGGGAATCCCGGGAACGGTTCTCCTGCTCTGGATATTCGCCCTTCACCTCCAGCGAGGGGTCCGGCTTTTCCGGGGCACCGACTCGGCCCAAGAACGAAATGCCAACCTCTGGCTGACCGTCGTTCTCGTGAGCTTCAACGTCATTTTTCTCTTCGCGGGGTCGCCTCAACACCTCTTCCGCTATTTCCTCTATGCCGGCATGATCAACCTCAACTGGTACGCCGCCACCCGTGAACCCGTCGGCGAGCCTTTCCCGGAAAAGAACAGCCGGTGAAAATCCTTCATTTTTCCCTGGGATGCTGGCCGGAAACTCTCGGAACCAGCCGCCGTCTCTCTCAACTGCTGCGCGGAGACGGGAACACCCATTATTTCGTAACCCCGGGGGCGGGCGGGGACGGAACCGGGGAAGACTGGAGACGCCACGATAATTTCCTGGTGAAAAGCGTGGCCGGAGTTCGGGTACCGGAACTACCGGTCGTCTCCCGCCATGTCAGGGCCTCTCTCAACGGCCGGGCGATGGCCCGCGCCTTCCCCCCGACCGTCCCCGATCTGGTGCACGCCCATACGCCTCTGGAATGCGCCCTGGCCGGACGGCGGTCGGCGCGCCTCCTCGGGGTCCCGCTCCTCTACGAGATTCATACTCCCTATGCCGACGAGGTCGGCCAGCGCCGTCGGCCCGGTATCCCGGCCGGGTGGTATCTCCCGGCCAAACGCCTGGCCCGGGCTCGGGAAGCGGACGTCGCCCGGAGCGCGGACACAGTCGTGGTTCAGACGGGCATCCTCGGACGCCGGATCGCCGAACTGTTCCGCCTGGACGAAGCCCGCGTGGCCGTTGTCCCCAATGGAATCGACGGGCGCCTGTTCGACCCCGAACCGTGGACGGGGCGACGGAACGAAATCCGCCGGGAACGGGGCTGGACGGGAAAACGGATCGTTCTTTACAGCGGTTACCTTGATTGGATCAACGGCGTCGATTTCCTGCTGGAGGCCGGGAATACCCTGAGCGCGGCTACCCGAAGAAACGCCAGAATCGTTCTGGCGGGCGATGGACCGTTGGCGGAGGCGGCGCAGCGACGGGCCGCAACCGACCCCGGTCTCTACGAGTATCTGGGGCGGGTCGAGGCCCCGTCCATGCCCGAACTTTACGCGGGCGCCGACATTTTCGTCATCCCCCGCCCCGATACCCCGGCCGGGAGAAACCTGATCCCGATCAAACTTCTGGAGGCGATGGCCATGGAGAAAGCGGTGCTGGCCAGCGACCTGGATGCGATCAGGGAAGCTCTCGGGGAGGATGGATGCGGCCTTCGCTTCCGCCCGGGCGACCGGGAAGACTTCCGACAACGGCTGGAATCGTTGGTCGAACGGTTCGATGACATGGGCGATCTGGGGAAAAACGCCCGCGGCCGGGCCCTGACCGCGTATGGTTGGGAGCGTTCCCGAAAACTGCTGGCGGACATCTACCGGAACCTCGGAAGAACGGATTCCTCCACGGACAGGACGGAACCGTCATGAGCGTCGAACGCCGGGAGCGGATACCGTGGGAGCCGGGACTGGTCAGCGCCGTCATCCCCTGCTACAACGCCGCCCGGTTCCTGCCCCGGGCGATCGAGAGCGTCCTGACCCAAACCTACCGGCCGGTCGAGGTGCTTCTCATCGACGACGGTTCGACCGACGGAACGGCCGCCTGCGCCGACGCCTACCAGGAGACGGTACGATACTACCGCCAGGAAAACCGGGGCGCGGCCGCGGCGAGGAACCTGGGGATCTCCCTGGCCCGGGGGGAGTTCATCGCTTTTCTCGACGCCGACGATGTCTGGTACCCTTCCAAAATCGAAGCGCAGCTGCGGCGGTTTCGGGAAGATCCCCGTCTGGGCATGGTTTATTCGGGCTGTCACAGCATCGACGAGAACGGGACCGTAACCGGCTATTATCTGAAGCGGAGGCTGTTCCGGAAAAGGGACCTGGCCGAGAACGTCTTCATCAAGGATTTCATCCCCAACTCGACCATCGTGGTTCGGGCCGACTGCCTCAAGCAGGTGGGGGTCATCGACGAGAGTATCGAGCTGTGCGAAGACGAAGACCTGAAGATCCGCCTGGCGGATGCGGTCCGGGTCGAAGGCGTCCGACGCCCGCTGGCCGGTTGGAGGCAGCATTCGGGCAACAAATCCCTCCTCATCGACAAACTGAAGGAAACCTTCGACCACGACACATCCATCCTCATCCGCAAGCTTCCCCGCCTGGCCCGGTTCCGCCGGGAACGCGAAGCGATCCTGTACGAAAACTGCGGCCTGCTCCAGCTCCGTGAACGAAAAACCCGAGCGGCGCGAAACGAGTTTCGAAGGGCGGTCGCCCTCAACCCCCGGCGCTGGCGGTGCTGGGGCTTCTGGCTGCTCTCTTTCCCCGGCCCGGGAACGGTGAATTCGATCATCCGGATGAAGAAACGCCTGGAGACGGGATGGAGCCGGGTCCGCCCCGGCGGCGGCGAAACCGGAGAAAGGAAATGAGGGTAGGGCTCGACGTCCGCCTGTTGGAGACGAACCGGCCCGGAGTCAACCGCTACGTCTCCAATCTCCTTCAGGCCCTGGCCCGAGTCGACTCCGCCAACGAGTACCTCTGCTTCGTCGGGAACAACGAATGCCGAGACCTGCCCGGAGCCGGGAATTTCCGACAAGTGCGGGTACCGGGCCCGGCTTCGCCCACGGCCGGAACCCTCCTCGACCTCTCTCCCTGGTTGCCGGCGGGGAAAATCGACCTTTACCATTCGCTCATCCCCCTGACACCGCTCATCCTCCCCTGTCCCTCCGTGGTCACGCTGCACGATTTTCAGCCTCTCCTGGTGCAGCGCCTGAGAAACAAATACCCCGAATTCGAATCCCGGCGCGCGTTTCTCCATCAGAAAACGATCGACCTTTTTTACCGTTTTACCTACCGGCGAGCCCTAAGCCGGGCCCGGGGGATCATCTGCATCTCCCGCCATACCGCCGATCGCTTGAAGATCCTCTTCCCCGAAACCGCCGGACGCGACCGCGTGGTGTATTACGGCCTCGAAAAGAAATTCCGTCCGATCGAGCGCCCCGATCTTCTGCGGACCGTCCGGGAAACGTATTCCCTCCCCGAACGTTTTCTGTTCTATGCCGGAACCAACCGCCCCAACAAAAACCTCCCCCGGCTTCTGGATGCGGTTAAACTCCTTCTCGAAGACGGCCCCCGGAACTGTCCCGACCTGAGGCTGGTGGCGGCGGGGTTCGAGCATCCGGCATACCCTCCCGTCATGGAGCTGGCCCGGGCGCGGGGCATCGCCGATCGGGTCCTGCATGTCGGCGAGGTTTCCCATGATCGGCTCCCCCTCTTCTATAACCTGGCCGACGCGGCCGTCTTGGTCTCGTTTCTGGAAGGGTTCGGATTTCCCCCTCTGGAAGCGCTGGCCTGCGGCACTCCGGTCGTCGCCGCCCGGGACTCTTCTCTCCCGGAAGTGGTGGGAGATGCGGGGGTCATGGTCGATCCCCTCGACATCGAGGATATCGCCCGGGGGATATTCCTTCTCTGGTCCGATGCCGAGCTGCGCCGGGAATATTCCCGGCGGGGCCGCGAGCGGGCGCTTCTCTTCGATTGGGACCGGGCCGGCCGGGAAACGGTCCGGTTCTATACCGATATTCTCTCCCCCTCCGCCATGCCAGTTTGACACTGTTTTCCGCCGTAATCCGAGAACAGGGCAGGCGGGTTTGGCATTTCCGAACAGATCTCGTCGGCTGGAGGCGCGGATGCAATGCCTTGCCGGGCAATGAACAACGCCTTCTCCCGCAGAGCATCCCCCGACTGGCATGAAAATTGCTTTTTTAAATGATAACGCGCCCGCGCCGGGTCTGATATGTCATGATCAAGAAATACACCAGTTATTATGTTCTGAGTTTCATCGTGGAAGCCCTCCTAGGGGTAGTCGCTCTCTGGGCGGCCGAATTGGTGCGGAACCTGGTTTTCCTTCGTTTTTTCATTCCGGCGGGAGCGCCGTTCGCTCCTCTCGCCCTTCCCCTGTGGCTTCTGCCGGCGGCGGCGGGCGGCCTGCCTTTCTTTCTCTACCTCAACCACGCCCATTCGTTTCCATCCCGGGTGCCGCTGCGGGAAATGGCCTGGCCGACCGCCAAGGCGGTAATCCAGCTGGTCATCATTATTGTCGCGGTCTCCTTCGCGCTCAACAGCCAGGATACGAGCCGGCTGGCCCTGGTCTTCTTCGGGTTCTTCGCCTACGGGCTTGCCCTGCTCAAACAGTCTTTCTTCGAATTTCTCCTCGCCCGTTCCCGGCCCCACTGGGAGATTCTCCTGGTGGGCAACAGCACCGCGGCCCTGGCTTTTCTCGACACCCTTCAGGAAAAATGGCCCTGCGGGATCAGTATCTTCGGGCTACTGACGGACGACCCCGATCTCCAGCCCGGAGAGCGCATCGGGGGGGTGAAGGTGCTCGGGCGGATCGACGTCTGGGAGAAGATCCTGCGCTACAACCAGATCATCGACGAAGTCGTCATCTTCCCCAACGGCAAAATCGGCCTCAGCCTCAACCAGATCATCCGTCTGGGGCAGGAACTCCAGGTTAAAGTCAGGGTAGCGGTCGGCGAGCCCCAGGAAAAGTTCAACCCCACGGTCGAGCGTTTGGGCTGGGCCAACCTCATCTCCTTCCAGCCCAACCCCGACAGCTTCGTCTCCATGCTCCTCAAGCGGGCGATCGACCGGGTGGGGGCGCTGGTCATGATCACGCTCCTTTCCCCGCTTTTTCTGGCGATCGGGTTCCTGATCAAGATCAGTTCCCCGGGCCCGGTCTTCTTTTCCCAGAAACGGAGCGGGCTGCGCGGGCGGGCGTTCAAAATGTACAAGTTCCGGACCATGCAGGTGGGAGCCGAAAACGAGAAGGCCCGTCTGCTCAACGCCAACGAGATGAACGGCCCGGTCTTCAAAATCAGGGAAGACCCCCGCATCACCAGGATCGGGAAGTGGTTGCGGCGCTTCAGCCTGGACGAACTGCCCCAGATCTTCAACGTGCTCAAGGGGGACATGAGCCTGGTGGGGCCGCGGCCCCTTCCCGTCGAGGAAGCCCGGAAATGCGACCGCTGGGAAAAACGCAGGTTCAGCATCAAACCCGGGATTACCTGCCTCTGGCAGATCAGCGGGCGGAACATGCTCGATTTCCCGGAATGGATGAAGCTCGACCTCACCTACGTCAACAACTGGTCGCTGGCCCTCGATTTCAAAATCCTGGCCCGTACCTTCGGCGCCGTCATCAGCGGCCGCGGAGCCTACTGAGACTCCCGCGCCGGGCCCCGACGACTCCCCGTTTTCTCCCGAAATACAATTGCCGTCGCGACGCCGATACCCTAGTCTTTTCATGGTCGGACGCTTCATGGAGACAAGGCGCGGGAAGACGGAAAGATGACGCGGAAATTGCGCATAGCCATCCTCGGCTGCCGGGGGTACCCCTCCACCTACAGCGGCTACGAGACCTTCATCGGGGAACTGGCCCCGCGGCTGGCCGGCAAAGGCCACGACGTCACCGTCTACTGTCGAAAGTCCCTGTTCGACGACCGTCCTTCCCTCAAGGACGGCATCCGCCTCCGCTACCTTCCCTCGATCGAGACCAAGAACTTCGGCACCCTCACCCATACCTTCATCTCGGTTCTGGACGCCCTGCCCCGCCGCTACGACGTTCTCTTCTTCGTCAATCCCGGCAACGGGTTCCACTGCATCCTCCCCCGGTTGCTGGGGAAAAAGCTGGCGCTCAACGTCGACGGCCTGGAATGGACGCGGGGCAAGTGGGGGAGCCTGGCCCGAGCCTATTTCAAAAACGCGGCCCGGTGCGCCACCATCTTCTGCCAGGAGATCGTCAATGACTCCCTGGAAATGCAGCGGATTTACCTGGAAGAATGGAACTGCCCTTCCACCTATATCGCCTACGGCGCCGAAATCGAAAGCTCGCGGAACCCCGGCCTGATCGAGGAATTCGGAGTCGCCCCGGGGGAATATTACCTGATCGCCAGCCGCATCATCCCCGAAAACCATCCCGACCTCATCGCCGAGGCGTTCGCCGGGATGAAAACCGGAAAAAAGTTGATTATCGCCGGGGGGGCCAACTACCGGAGTCCCCTGATGGAGAAACTGCGGAATTTCCCCGATCCCCGGGTGATCGCCCTCGGGCATGTCGACAGCAACGAAAAAATCAAGGAACTTCACTGCAACTGCTACGCGTATATCCACGGGCATTCGGTGGGGGGGACCAACCCTTCCCTGCTCAAGGCACTGGGCTACGGCAACTGCATTCTGGCTCTGGACGTTCCCTTCAACCGCGAAGTCATCCGGGATTACGGCCTTCTCTTCCGCAGGGACATCGACGATCTCCGGGAAAAGCTGCAGTACCTGGAAGACCGCCCCGAGGTCGCCGCGGAGTACCGGCGCCGCGCCCCGGAGAGGATCCGGGAAGCGTACACCTGGGAAAAAATCACCCGGGAATACGAAGATCTCTTTTCCCGGATGGCCGCGCCCGCCTGACTTCCGGACCTTCTCCGGACCTTCCGTTTTTTCAGCCCGCCGTTTGGCTATCTCCGCCGGAGCCTGCTATATTTTTTAAGTTCTTGCTCCCGTAGGACATGAACGGAGATGCGAACGGGAACGGCCGAAACCGGCGAAAGGCAGGCCATGAAGACCACGGCGGGAATTGGGGGTATGGCGGCGGCATTCTTTTTTTTCATCCATTCTTCTCACGGAGCGGCGCTTCCTTCATCCCCGCCCAAGTGGTCGACGGTAAGCGCCCCCTTCTCCTATGTCCAAACCGGACCGGCTGCCCTCAAGGAATGGACCTTCCGCAAACCGGGTGCGGCGGCGATGCGCCTGCGCCTGGAAAGAATCGACTTTCAATACGACCCCGCCGCCGAGGCCCAACGCTCGCGGCTGGAGATCCTGAACGGCGAGGGAGCAACCGTCGCGGTTATCGACGAAAACCGTTCGACACCCTTCTTCACTCCGGCGGTGGACGGGGACTCCCTGACCCTGCGATATCGGACCGGAATCAACGGGGGTACCGGGGCCTGGCCCGAAGAGAACGCCGACGAATTCCGGGTCGCGGGCTATTCCTTCCTTCCGTCGCCGGGGGCGGGGATATTCTCGCCCGACAAGGCCGTCTATCGAACCGTCGACCTCCCTCCGGATCGGGACTTGGAGATCGCCGAATTCAAAGACTATCGTTTCCCGCTGAACCTGAGGCGCACGGAATACGTCCGCGTCCCGGAAGGGGAAATTTCGGTGGATATTTTATCGGACGGAACCTTTTTGGGTTCCGCCTCCCCCCGCTTCGATCCCCCCGGCGGCCTAATCTTTACCGTCGATCTCGATCTTGAGGCCCTGCTGGAAGCCGGCGTCGAAGAGCTCCCCGGCCTGGAAATCCGGGAAAACCGCTTCCTGCCCCGGGAAAACCTGCTCGGAGTCCGTACATACCGGCTCGAGGGATCGTCTTCCTGGCACGATATCTGGTTTTCCGACCGCCGCGATCAAGCCGAAGAGGGGGTGGAGTACCGATTCAGTCAGGCCCGGGAATCCATCGCTTTTTTCACCATCGACCGGCCGGGGATGGCTTACATCAAGGTTTCCTGGAACGCGGCTCCGGAGGAAGTTCCCCGGGATCTCGACATCGCCCTCTACGGGACCGGGAAGTTCCCCCTGGACGCCTCCGAACGCCACGGGGATCAGGGAGTTTTCCCGGGTACCTTCGCCGAAACCATCGACCGCTGGCTGGAACCCGGCTCCTACCGCCTCCGCATCCGGGGAGAACGGGGCCTGGAGGGGGCTCTTTCCCTCCGGATTTTCGGAGGTTACGAGGAACAACAGCAACCGTCGGCGCGGCCGGGACCTGATTACGCCCCGCCCTGGATGGCATGGTATCGTTTCAATCCGCGGATATTCGACGGCGCGGCTCTCGACCGGGGCGATCGGGAAGCAGTGACCTTGGAAGTCAAAATCGAAGGCGAACCCGAAGCCGTCCTTTTCAACGTCCGGGATTACGAACTCTTCGATAACGGAGAGGCGCCCGACCTCAGCGCCGGCGACGGTATTTATACCGGCTTACTGCCCGACGGCCTCGATGCCGTTCGGGCATCAATCACCGGCGACGGCAAGGTCGCCGAAGTGGGAACGCTGCTCGTCTGCCACCCGGGCGAAGACGGGTATTCCACCGACACCCGTTACCATCTGCGAGCGGCCGTACTGACCGACGAAATCCCCGAAATCCATATCTGGCGTGCAGCCGCCGATTTTCAGTTCAGCGAACATCTGGTCAACTTCACGGTCGACGGCGATTTCTTCAACGCTTGGGATACGTGGCGGGGAATCATCGAGCGGCTTTACCGCTACCTTCCCGACGACTACGACCAGTTGGCGGTTTTCTCGCTCCGCTATTTTCCGCCGGGCGAAGATCTCCTCAACTCCGCGGCCGCCGTTCATCAGGACTTTTCCAACCCGGCCCAGGGGATCGGGGCGGGAAACATCACCCGGGGAGATCCTCCGGCGGAACGGCTGCAGGGGGGGAATTATTTCCGCCCCGGTCTCTTCTTCGACGGAGCCTCCACCGGTTATCTGCACGAGTTCGGTCACCAATACGTCAACTGGCTTTCCCTGCCCCTTCTCTACGATCCCGGCTTTCACTGGCCGCCGCGCTGCGATCTCTCCGGGGGAATCATGCGTCCCAACCCCAGCGGAATCGGCAAGTTCGTCCCCGTCTCTCCGGGGCTGTACCGTTATGTTCCCCGGCCCCCTACCCGCGAATACACCGACCTCACCCTCTATCTCATGGGATTCCTGGCCCCGGAAGAGGTAGAAGAACATTACGTCATGCGCGAAGGATACGAGACCGTCAATGAGGGAGACACCTACTATTACCGGGGCGAAGCCGATTCCTTTACCGTCTGGGACATCATCGACGAGGTCGGCCCCCGGCTCCCGGCATTCCCCGATGCCCCCGGCACCATTCGAGTGGCGACGGCGGTTCTTTCGGGTTACCCGCTCTCCCGGGAAGAGATGCGCTACTACGATTATTTCGCCGCGAGGGCCTCGGCCCGGGACGAACTTCCCAACGTCCTCGACGAAGAGGCCCGCGGCCCCCTCAAACCGTTCTACGTCCAGACCCGGGGGCGGGGGATACTGGAAACCCGGATTTTTCTGGACGCCCCCCCCTTCCCCCTGATTTCCCGGGAAACCAACCGGCCGCCGGCTTTCGCCCCTTCTTCCCTGACCGTGGGCGTCCTGGCCGGGGTGCGGCACTCGCTGATCATTCACGCCGACGATCCCGATTTCGACGAACTGACCTACGAAATCGTTTCGGCTCCCGTCGGCGGAGAACTCGACCCCGCCACCGGCCGCTTTACCTGGACGCCTCCGGTGCTCCGTCCCGAATCGACCGCCGGCGGCGTTTATTACGCCCGCTTCCTGGCGCGCGACCCCTGGGATGCGCGCGCCTACCTCCAGGTGCGCTTCGAGGTCCGTTCGGCCAAAGCTTCGCCCCCCCTCAAAGAGCCTCCCCCCGAACTCATACCCTCCAAAATACCCAAGCCCGACCCCGAACCGCCCGACCCCCGGGCCGGAGCCTACGGAGAAATTCCCGATAAAGAGCGTATCCCACCCAAGTTCTGAGGGTGGGAAACAGAGCATGCCCGCCCGTGAGGGGAGCGGGAGCGGGGCTTACTCCCGGACCGGGCGCTCCAGGTGGGGGACGCCGGCCTTGAACCGCTCCAGGGTGATGTTGAATCCGTCGGTTACCGAAACCACGGTCTCCGTCTCCCCGGAATCCTTGATCAGATTGACCAGTTTGCCCATGATGCGCAGGCGCAGGCCCTTCCTGAACTCGCCCCGGACCGCGCCGTCGTAGATGACCGTCCGGATGGGGCCGGTCTTCTCGCCGTCGATGTACACGTTCTCCAGACCGAGAACCAGGGGAACGTAGAGGGAGTGAAGGTTGTCGGAAACGGTCCCGTAGACCTCCACCTCGTCCTTGAGCAGCTCCACCCGGCAGTCCCGCACCGGGGCCGAGGCGCTGCTCCGGTATCCCCAAAACGTGCAGATCTCCTCGCCGTCCACGTACATCTTCAGGGGCCAGAACTTGCCGTACTCCACCACCTGCTTGTCCGGCTGGCTGTAGACGATTCCCCAGAGCCGGCGCACCGTTTCCATGTTCTTCTCCGGGCTGTTGAAGAAGACCAGATCGATATCGCCGCCCTTTTTCCCCAGGGCCGAGGAACCGGTGATCCCCAGGTCCGCCACCGAGACTTCGAGGATCTCCGCGGTTTTGCGGACCACGGCGTCGACGTCGGGATGGTTCGCCATCAGGTAGGCCAAACCCCGGCGGGGGTCGAAAAAACCGGCGAAATCCTCGAGGGGAAACGCGATCTGGTATTCGGCCAGGATCAGCCGGTTGGCGTCGGGGGGCAGATCGGGCAGAAGCCGGAAAACCCGGCAGAGCTGGTCCTCGTGGGAAACGTAGACCTCCTCCCCGTCCCGAACGTCCTTGACGATGCTGGTATAGGAGCGCCCGTGGATGTTCTTGCGCCCGTGGGGGTCGGGGTAGTAGATCAGCTTGCCGATGACTTTTCCCCCGGGATGCCAGTAGCCCTCGGTGTAGACCAGCCCTCCGTCCTTGCGCAGGAGATACAGAGCGTCATAGGGCCCGTCGGGCAAGGCCGACATCGGTTGGATCAACTCCGAAACCACCTGATCGAATCGGTCATTGCTCATCTGCGTCCTCCCTCGTGATCGGGTGCGGGGCCGGGCTTATTTGTACCATAAAACACCGGCGCTGCGAAGAAGGAAGCGAACCTACAGGTTCCTGGAGTTCATGTATTCCAGGACCCGACGCGCCCGGACCGGATCGAGCCGCCCCCGTTTGAGAACGAGCACCCCGCCCGAAAAGAAGATCGGGCCGTACCTGCCCTCCTCCAGGAACCGCCGCAGCCGCCAGAGATACGGCCGGTCCTTGCGCCCCCAGGTGTTGAAATCGGTGAAGATATAGTCGACCGGGCGGTTGCGGAAATGGACCTGGGGGGTGACCAGGAGGATGTCGCGTTCCACGAAATGGGGGCCGATATGGTTGTCGGCGCTGAGGGAGGCCCGCGGGGGAATCAGCGCCGCGGCGCCGGCCAGCAACTGCCTGTAGGGCGGGGGTTCGAAGATGTTCTCCCGGAAGGGGCGGTGAAACTGCATCCAGAGAGAAGACGCCGCCGTGACCGCCAGGAAGGGGACGACCCCGTAGGCCTTGATCCACCCCCCCAGCCGTCCGGGGAGGAGGAAGAGGCGGCGCGCGCCGTAGAAGGAGGCGGTCAGCATGAAGGGAAGCGTGGGCGCCACATATCCGACCCGGATATCGATCTGCAGCTCGTACATGCTCAGATAGAGACCGAGGACGATGGGGAGAACCGGAAGCAGCCACTCCGCCCCCAGGAGGGCGACGAAACCGACCGACCTAAGGAGATACCAGAGGTTTTCGAGACGGAAGGGGGTGGCGAACCGCCGCAGATAGGCGACGGGGGCGGAGAAAAAATGCTTGACCATGAGCCACGGGGTTCGCCCCAGCTTCCGGAAGCGGTCGAGGTGGGGGAAATACCCGGGATAGCGGAAGTGGGGCATGATCACCTCGACCAGGAGAACGAGATAGGCCGCGCACGCCGCCGCCAGGATCAGGCCCGGCCGCCGCCATCCCGGGCGCGCCGCCAGGATCAAGCCCGCCAGCATGAAAGGAACCGCGTTGATTTCATAGAGCGACACGGCGGCGGCGATGACGGCTCCCGCCGCCCACCAGCGGCGGCGGAGCAGGAAATAGATCCCGAAAACGGCGGGAGTGACGGCGAAAAGCTCGAAGTGGTAATCGAAGAGGACTCCGATGGTAAGCGTGGGGTGCAGCAGGTACGTGATCGCCCCCGCCCAGGCCCAGCGGCGGCTCCCGGCGATCAGCCGTCCCAGGAGATATACCCCGAACGCCCCGAAGGCGACCACGGCCGCCTGCAGGACGATCATGCCCTCGTTCCCGAACACCCCGTAGACGGGGGCCAACAGACAAAGACCGGGCCAGAAATGGTTGGCCGCGAAATTATGTTCGAAAAAGCTCGACTCCAGAAACCGCCCCCGCAGGATGTTCCACAGGATCTGGGAGTGGAGCGCCATGTCCAGGGAGGAGGACCGCCAGGTCCGGTGCAGATAAACTCCCACCCCCCCGTAGAAGGCGCTCCAGAGCAAGGCGACGCCGCCCAGGCCCCAGGCCCAGGCCGTCGGAGAGGGCCGGGAAAACCATCCCCGGCGGATCAGAACCGACACCAGCAGCACCGCCGAGATCAGGCTGATCAGCAACGGCCGCTCCGCCGTCGTGCAGGAAAAACGCATCCACCCCAGGGAGCAGTCGATGGGGCCGGAGAAGAAACAACGCCCGGCGGCGGCCAGGCCGGCCAGGATGCCCAGGATCAGGACCGCGGGAACCAGGGGCCGGGAGAAGAGCGGCGTCCGGGCTCGTCCCTCACCCACGGACGACTTCCTCCACGAAGGAGAGAAAATCCACTTCCCCGGAATTCAGGCCCCGGGCGTAGACGTAATCCGAGGCCAGGGAAGCGGCGAAAAACGCGCGCAGATACACTTCCGGAACCCGCCGGAAGATTCCGGGGGCGCCGAGGCGGCGGAGCAGGGCCCCCGGAACGTGCCGTTCGACCATCGCCCCCACCAGTTTCCGGTTGCGGAAGAGATCCGATTCCCGCACCAGGTCGGTAACGAGGTTGATCTTGTCGCTGAGCAGGTCGGAAAGCACGGAGAGGGGCTCCCCGGTGCGCTCCCGCTCGTTCCAGAGCAGGTTGAACTCCTGGTGGGCCTTGCGCCGGATATGGGCGATCGTCTCCTCGATGTACCTGACCCGGAACGCCGGGGGTTTCCCCCCGGGCCGGACCGACATCAGTTTCTCGTACTCGTCGTCTTTCAGGGCCAGGGAGGCCAGGACTTCCAGGGACGAAGAGGTTACCCCCCCCTTGTTGGCGGAAGCGTCCTTGAACAGGATCACGCCCGCCTCCTCCAACCGGAGCCGGGCCTCCTGGGTGATGAAGAGGTTGGCTCCTTCCACGATCACCCGGGCCCTGGGGCGGCCCTCGGCGTCGAGAAAGGAGCGCCAGTTGCTGATACGGATCGCCTGGGGGCGGCCGCCGCAGGGGACGAAGATGTCGACGGCCAGGCCGGGGTAAAAATGAAATCCGTTGCGGAACTCCGTGCCGTTGGCCACCCGGGTGCCGTCGGGAAGGAGCACTTCGCGCTCGTCCGCGCCCACGAAGAACCCCCGCGGCGACAGCCGGCGGCGGGGGAACCCGGAGACCGGGCGCCGGGCCTCGGCCAGTTTCAGCAGCTGGGCGCGGTCGATTCCCTCGGGGTCGAAAAGAACCCCGCTGCCGTCGATGACCGCCAGCGTCTTTTCCCGGGAGAGCTTGATCTCGTTGCTGCCGAGGTCGCCGTCGGGCCCTCCGGTCTGAAACTTGGTGAGGCGCTCTTCTTTCCACCCCAGCTTGGAGATCACGTCTTCCACGTACTGGCGCACTCCGTGCGTGGTCATCCCGTAGGTATCGTGGGGAACTCCCCCCAGTTGCGGACTCTTGCCGGTGGTGAACGAGCGCCAGTAGCGGTAACCCCGGCGGCGCGCATGCAGGGCCGCCCAATCCATCAGGTGAGCGGTGCCTTCGTCGGGCCCCAGGAAGAGCAGTTCCTCGGCCCCCAGGTAATCGACGATCCTGGGGTCGGGAAGCAGGATCAGGTCGAGGATCCCGTCGATGTAGTAGTGGAAGAACTCGTCGGCGCGGGCTCCCTGCCCGGGACCGGGGAGGATGGTGCCCTTCCCCCCGCCTTCGGGGATGTCCTTGTTCTTGCGCTGCTGGGTCAGAGCCAGGTTGTAGTTTTCGTCGAAGATGAAGTCGGAGTTGAGGTCGTAATCGGTCTTGGTGGCGGACCTGAGAATCCTGATGCCGCCGCGGGCGATGTCCCGGAAACGGATATGGTATCCCCGGAACTGCTTGCCCAGGACGAAGAAGATGCCGTAGGGAGCCTCCGGGTAATCGACGGCGTTGAGAAAACCCGGATCCAGTCGGCAGGCGATGCTGTTTTTCTCCAAGAGGTAGAAATTGGTCTTGAGGGTCGAGGTGCTGAAAACAACGAACATTTCCAGGATATGGCGCTCGATATCCACCGGGACCTCGGCTTCGATCCGGCGGCGGGCCGCTTCCGCGGCGGGGCGCCACGGGCGGCGGCGGCGGTCGGGTCGGAACCGGAGGGAGAAGACGCGGAAAAGGTCGCGGACGATCTCCGGATACCGCAGAACCGTGGCTTCGATCCGCTCCTCGTGGTAGGTGTCCTTGGCCAGGTGGGTCTTGAACACCCCCAGCAGTCCCAGCAGTTCCGGTTGGTCCTTGAGCGCCCGGGCCAGGGTGATGTACTCCTCGGTGTAGGTGGTCAGGAACTGGTGGGCGAAGGCGGACGCGGCGGCGGTCCAGGCCGTTTCGGCGGCGCTCATCGTCCCGTCGAAGAACGGTTCGGAAAGGCGGCCCTCGGGAACGCAGACGGCCATGGCGATCTCCTGGCGCAGAAGTTCCTCCTTGCGCCGGTTCTCGAGACGGGGGAGGTAGAGGGAAAAGATGACGGTCCCGTCGGCGAACGGTTCCACGTATTCCCGGTTGATCTGAAGGCCCAACCGCCTGAATACGAAGTCGACGGCGGTGAAGAACCCCGAGGACGCCGCCCGGGAGAGGGCGATCATGACCCGGGTCTCCCCGGTGTCCTCACGGGCGGAAAAGCGGGTGAGGGGGACTTCGCGGCGGCGGAACTCTTCCCACAGGGCCTGGTAACGAACGATGGTGTCGGGGGGAGAGTTCCTGATGAAGCCGCGGCTGGCCGCGGCCCGGAAGGTCCACTCCTCCCCGCCGCGCCGTTTCGGGAACCTGGGGTTGGTGACGTTGAGAAAGCGCAGGGGATACCCCCGCCCGCGGTAGCTGTCGAGGCGGAAGACCGGGTGGTTCTCCTCGATCCTGCGCTTGATTTCGCGAACCAGGCGGTAATCGTCGCGGATCATGTACGCGGCCGAGGCCCCTTCTTCGCTGATCAGCTGCAGGTTGAGCGGCTCGCCTCCGCTGTTTTCGGAGATGATCCGGGCGGCGCGCAGCGATTCGATATGGCGGGCGATCCGGGGGAGCGGGGTGTGGCGGAAGTAGTACCCGTCCAGGCCCAGGTCGAGACAGAACCACTCCATGTCGCGGCGGATGACCTCGCGGGTGAAGTTGCCGCGGGCGAGCAGCAGCCGCTCCAGTTCCTTGAGCTGATTAAGGGACAGCGTACCTTCGGCGGCGATGACGGCCAAGCTTTTCATGTGCGTCGGTTGAGCGGGCATCGTTCCTCCCGAAAAACCGTTTACGGACCTTGCACCCTACCCGGGAATAGTACCATTTCCCTGGCCGAGAAACAGCAGAGAACCGCCGAGGGAGGGGTGCCGCCCGCAGGGAACCTCAGAGTCGGTCCAGGACCTCCCGGGCGCTTTTGCGCACCTCGGGGTCCTCGTCCCGGCGGGAGAGGTAATCGACGATCTCGCGGGCGTCCGCGCAGCGCAGTTTGCCCAGGGCTTTGATGCAGGAGACGCGCAGCTCGGGGGCCGGCCCCCGGCCGCCGAAGATTCCCAGGAACCCGGCCTTGGCCGGCTCCCGCAGGATCCTCGTCAGTTCCTCGCAGGCACCGTCGCACCGGCACTCCCCCAGATAAGCGGCGGCGGAGGCGCGCACTTCGGAGTCTTCCCGAGGATCGGAAACGACCGGAAGCGCCTGTCCGCAGAAAGAAGATTCGCGCAGTTCCGCCAGGACCGCGAAGGCCTGGACCCGGAGGAGGTCCTTCTCCCGGGGGTCGAGGGCGACACGGCCGACCCGTTCCTCCCAGCCCCGGGGCCGGACGGCGGGGACGTATTGCAGGGCCCGGGACCTCACTTCCCAATCGTCTTTGCCGTCGTCGATGACGTCGAGAACCACGGGAGCCGCCCGGGAATCGCGGGTGCCGATGATAACGTCCAGGGCGGCCAGGCGGATGTCGTCGCGGTCTTCGCGGTCGCCGGCGACGTCGACCACCGCCGGAGAGAGTTCCTTCATCCCCCCCGTCCTCAACATTTCCAGGGCTCGGCGGCGGACGTCCTTGTCGTCCCGGCGGTTGAGAATGATCGTTTCCAGGCATTCGCGCAGGGCGCCGGGATCGAGCTTGACGGCCAGATCCAGGGCGGCGGAACGAACGTCGTCGTCGTCGCGGGCGTTTTCCGCCACCAGGAGCAGGGAAGGAACCGCCCCGCGGCCGCCGGCCGCGTCCAGGTAACCGATCATGGCCAGCCTGACGTCGTCGTCGTCCTTGGGGTTCTCCAGGGCGGCGGCGATCTCCTCCACCGCGCCGCGGGGACCGATCCGCTTCAGCACCTCGATGGCGGTGACCCGCAGATCTTCCTTGTCGGCGGGGTTGACGGCGATGTCGCGGATGGCGGGAAGGGCTTCGCTGTCCCCGAGCTTGCCCAGGGCGATGACGGCTTCCCGGCGAAGCTCGGTCTTCTCGTGGGCGGATACGGCGATATCGAGGAGGGGCTGGAGGGCGCGGGAATCGTGGCTGTTCCCCAGTGAACGGGCGGCTTGAACGCGGACGTCGGTCTTCCCGACCTGAAGGTCGAAAAGCAGGTCCTGGACCCGGTCGTCCGATCCCCGGACGCCGGAGGTGACCAGGAGCAACCCGGCGCTTACGAGCAACCACTGCCGGCGCGTCATCTCAGCATCTGCCTCCTGGCGGCCCCGCAAGGGGCTGCGGTACCGATAATACTATGGAAATTGGCCGGGGCCTGACAGTAAAATCATCGCGGCTGCGAATCAAGCCATGCGGGGAGCCCGACGCCGTTCGGAGCGGTCCGAAAATCAGGAATCGGGCTCGTCTTCAACAGGGAGGTGCGACGTGAAGCTACGCGCGACGGCGCTGCTGGCGGCCGGCCTGGCGGTCGGCGGGGTCTGGGCCGGAGAGGGGAACTACCGCGACTACATCGTGGGCGAACGCGCCGCGGGGATGGGGGGCGCCGCCCTCGGGCTGGCCACCTCGGTCGAATCTTGTTTCTTCAATCCCGGGGGGCTCCCCTACACCGATTCCAGCACCGTATCCCTTTCGGCCAGCCTCTACGGTTTCGCCGATTACACGGTCGATGACGGCTGGGGCCCGGGGAAAAACATCGACGTCGACTCCTTCCTGGTCGTACCCACCACGTTCGGCTCCGTCTGGAAACTCAACCGGGACTGGGCCTTCGCTCTCTCGGCCTTCGTCCCCGATATGGCCCGGAGCAACGACCTGGAAGCCTACGTCAACCAGTACGATTACTTCAAATACAACAAGGACGATCAGTCACTCTGGCTGGGTCCCTCGGCCGGGGTCAGGATCGACGACCGTTTCTCGGTGGGAATATCGGTCTTCGGCGTCTACCGGACCTATAGCTGGTTCCGGGACATCATCCGGGCCGCCACCTACACCTGGTCGGAGGATATCAAGTACAACGACCTCAGCATCCTGGCCCTGCTCGGGGCCCGTTACCAGTTGAGCCCCAACTGGATCCTGGGAGTGACCTTCCAGGCCCCTTCGGTTCACTTGACCGGCTCCGGCGAGTACCTGATCAAGTACAGTTACGGCGACGGGAACCTGGTCAACTACGTCGACGACGTCGACACCGAGAACACCATTCCCGCCCAGATCGCGGCCGGAATCGCTTACGAGGAACGCGGCCGATTCGCCCTGGCCCTTGACGTCATCTACCACTTCAGCGCCGATTTCAACCGGGTCGAGGGCGAAGACCAGTTCGGCCTCACCTGGGCGTACCCGATGAAGTACGACGCCGTGGTCGATTTCAGCCTGGGAGGAGAGTACTACATCAAGGACCGGTACCCGATCCGGGCCGGCTTCTTCACCAGCCTTTCCGCCTCGCCCGACGCCGACCCCCAGACCTCGTACTACCCGGCCCACATCAACAAGTACGGCCTGACCCTGAGTATCGGCCGGGAAACCCAGAACACGACCATGAACATCGGGCTCAACTACAGCTGGGGGAGCGGGGAGTACATCGGCTGGAACGACGATTGGACCCTGGAGAAGGTGGACGCCAGCGAATCATTCCTTTACCTCTTCCTCGGTTCCTCGTACCTTTTCTAAAACCACGAGCCGGCAATCGGCAGAAACGCCAAACAGGAGGTGTGCATGAAACTGTGGGCTGTATGCGCCGCCATCGCGGCCATGACGCTCCCGCTCGCGGCCGGAGCGCAGATCACCGGAGACGTCCGTCTCCCCAACTCCCCTTACTGGGACGGGGCCACCGTCGCCAGCGGCGAGGGCGGGTTCTGGGTCGACGGCCAGTTCCGTTACCAGAAGTGGGAGAATTCCAAGGATTGGATGATCGGCCCCCTGGGAGCCTGGTCGCCGAGCGCCCTGCCCGCCCTGGAGGTGGGGACCCGGTTCTACCTGCTCAGCTTCGACCCCGACGAGGGCGACACCGAAACCGGCTTCAGCGACATTCTCATGTGGGGCAAGTACCAGATCCTGACCGATCCCCTCCTGGTCTCGGCGGGGCTTTCCTTCACCCTGCCCACCGGCAGCGATAAGATCGTGCATCCCTGGGCCAGCGGCGAATTCAACTTCGAGCTCTTCGGGGCGGCCCGCTACTATTTCTCCGACATCTTCGCCCTCATCGGCCACATCGGCATCCGGATCAACGCCGACGCCGATATCGAAGTCAACGACCACAAGACCGAGCTCGACGGCAACACCCAGTTCGAACTCGGTGCCGGGGTCGTATGGCAGGCGGTGCAGCAGCTCGACCTGACCGGGGAGCTCAACTTCGCCACCGAACCCTACGAGGACACCGACAACGACGTCGAACTCACCTTCGGGGGCCAGTATTTCTTCACCGAGGCCATCAACGCCAACCTGGGCCTGGGCATCGGGCTCGACGACGGCTCCCCCGATTTCGAACTCATCCTCGGCGCCCTGTTCCTCTTCTAGACCGGCCGCGGCCGGAAAAAACCGGGACCGGGAGGCCCGTACGGGCCTCCCGGTCCTTTTTCTGTTGGCCGCAATGAATCCGTGCTAGTATTCCCGCTAATGAAAGTCCCGAGAATCATGATCGCGGGGGCTCTCCTGGCGGCGGCGGGGTGCCAGATTACCCGGGACTACCGGGAAGAAGCTCTCCCCGAACCGGCGACGACCCCGGGGGCGGAAGCGGTTCCCACCCCCACTCCGGAACCGGGGATGGTCCCTCTCCCTTCCCCGGCGGCGGACATGCAGCTGCTGGTCCAGGCCGACCTGGAGGGAGACAACGACATCTACCTGCTGGATTTTTCCGAGGGCGCAGGCCGGAACCTGACCCTCAACCCCGCCGACGACTCGCAGCCGGCCTGGTCGCCGGACCGGGAGACGATCGCCTTCGTCTCCGACCGCGACGGCAACCCCGAGATCTATCTGATCGCCAGCGACGGCTCCGACCTGCGCCGCGTCACCGAAACCCCCGGCGCCGAAGCCTACCCCGCCTGGTCGGCCGACGGGAAGACGCTGGCCTTTTTCTGCACCGAAACCGGGGTCGATAAGCTCTGCCTGCTCGACATGGATACCGGGGTGCGGCGTTTCCTCGCCCCCTTCGAGGAAGGCAAGGGGGGCACCATGCTCTTCTGCCCGGGGGGGGACGAGATGATCCTCGGCTACGGCAAGCTGGACCAGTACAAGAACTACACGCTCGACCTGGTCGAAGAGAAGCCGAAGGAGATCATCAACCATCCGGCCGAGGGCAGCGGCATGTGCTGGTCCCTCGACGGAAGCGCCCTCATCTACGCTTCGGCGAAAGGCAAGGAGACCGATATCTGGATGGTTTACCTGGACGAGGGCCGGTACATCCAGCTGACCAAGGACCTGGGGGAGGACCATTCCCCCTCCCTCTCTCCCGACGGCGCCTGGATGGTCTTCTCCTCCCGGCGGGACGGGAACGACTTCCACCAGCTTTACATCCTCAGCCTGGCCGGGGATCCCCTCAAGAACCAGGTCTACCGGCTGACCGACGACGAGGCCGACTACCGCTACCCTCAGTGGCGCTGACCTCCCCCCTCCGAGCCCATGTCGAAATCCTAAATGTCACAAAAGTTGTCACACATCTTTTGTGACATTTTCTTGTTTCAAACGCATAATCGTACGAAGAGATATACCCCACATGTCAGCGATGTCATTCAATCGATAACCACGCGCTTCCAATTGTTCCACAGCAAAAAGACGCGCCGTGGGCGTCTTCAGGCCTTTGAAGCCTCCCGATCGCGCAATTTCCCCTAACACCGCTTCCAAAGCCTCATCGCCGATCAGGTCTCCCTGGGAGGGCGGCGCAAATTTCCGGTCCCGACTATGAAACTGAAGCAGCCCTAAGGCACGTTTTTTCCAGATATCCAGAGCGAAGACGGCGCTGCTTTGGGGGAATCGTTCTTCAGAACCTCGGGCAAGAGCGTTCGAGAGAAGGTCGCAATAAGTCGAAACCTGTTCTTCCCGATTTTCTCCCAACAGGGACAGAAGGAACGCTGCGTCCACAAAAGCAACCGGAGCGTCAACCCGACAATACAGCCGCCATGATGACCATTGATATTCTCGATATTCCTCAACCATACCGGCGCGCACGGGGTTGAGGTGAATGTAAACGGAATTGCTGAGCGCGTAAGCTCCATCAAAACAAGCGAGTTGGCGGTAGGAAGATTTGAAGAGATGTCCGCTTCGGCCATATCTGCGATTGAAGCGGCCCGCATACGTTTGGAATAAGAATTTCATGGCCGCCGGCAGATTGTCGTTCTGCTGTTGAAGGAGGATATGAACATGGTTGGTCATCAGGCAAAAAGCAAGTATACGGATACGAAACGACTCCGCGCATTCCTTCAGCAAGCCCAACATCATCACATAATCATCTTTTTGAATGAAAAGCGGATCACGGCCGGCGGCGTGTTGAGTGATATGCGAAACCAATAAAGGAATGTTGAGTTTGCGATACGTACGCAAACAACCTCGGCGCCATCTCTCGCGATGAATGGATATCTTGTGCGTTTTCATCTCTCCACCTTACAAAATGTCATAAAAGTTGTCACACAGCTTTTGTGACATATAAGGGGGGGGCAACCGTGCAGCCGCGCACCATCGGGCAGGACGCAAGAAACGAAGGCGGGTCAGAGGCGGATGGGGACGCCGCGGGCGGCCAGGTATTCCTTGGCCTCGCGGATGGAGTGGGTGCGGTAGTGGAAGATGCTGGCGGCGAGGACGGCGTGAGCCTCCCCCTCCACCAAGCCTTCCCGGAGATGTTCCAGGGTGCCCGCCCCGCCCGAGGCGATGACGGGCACTCCCACCGCCCGGGATACCGCCCGGGTCAGGGCCAGGTCGTACCCGGCCAGGGTGCCGTCGCCGTCCATGCTGGTGAGCAGGATCTCGCCCGCGCCCCGGCTCTCGGCCTCCCGGGCCCAGGCCACGGCGTCGATCCCGGTCGGGGTCCTTCCCCCGCGGGTGTAGACCTCCCAGCCCCCGGCGGGGCGGCGGCGGGCGTCGATCGCCACCACGATGCACTGGCTGCCGAAACGGCGGGCGCCGGCGTTGACGAGGCCCGGGTTTCCCACCGCGGCGGTGTTGACGGATACTTTGTCCGCCCCCGCCCGGAGGATGTCGCGGATCTGCTCCACGGAGGAGATGCCCCCACCGATGGTAAAGGGCATGAAGACCTGCTCGGCCGTGCGGCGGGCCAGGTCGACGATGGTGGCCCGGGCCTCGGCCGAGGCGGTGATGTCGAGAAAGACCAGTTCGTCGGCGCCCTCGGATTCGTAAAAGCGCGCCTGCTCGACCGGGTCCCCGGCATCGCGCAGTTCCAGGAAGTTGACCCCCTTGACCACCCTGCCGTCCTTGACGTCGAGGCAGGGTATGATCCGGCGGGCCAGCACCTCAGCGCCCTCCCCCGCAGACCCCGACGAAATTGGCCACGATGCGCAGCCCCACGGCCTGGCTCTTTTCCGGGTGGAACTGGACCCCGAAGACGTTGCCCCGCTCCACGGCCGCGGCCACGGGGCCGCCGTAGTCGGTGACGGCGGCGACCACGCCGGGGTCGTCGGGGACCGGGTAGTAGGAGTGGACGAAATAGACGTGGGCGCCGGGGGCGACTCCGGCGAAGAGGACTCCGGGACGGGGGAACTCGAGCTGGTTCCAGCCCATGTGGGGGACGTGGAAACCGGGGCGGTCGGGGAACCGGACCACCTTCCCCGGGATCAGGCCGAGGCCGGCGTGATCGCCGTCCTCCTCGCTGGAGGAGAAGAGGAGCTGCATGCCCAGGCAGATGCCCAGGAAGGGCTTGCCGGAGGAGACCGCCTCCCCGATCCACTCCACCCAGCCGGCGGCCCGGAGCTGGGCCATGGCGTCCGCGAACGCGCCCACCCCGGGGAGGAGAATGCCGTCGCAGTCCGAGAAGGGGCGGGGCGAGGCCAAAAGTTCGCAGGCCGCCCCTTCGCGTTCGAAGGCCTTGCGGACGGAGAGGAGGTTCCCCATTCCGTAATCGATCAGCGCCAGCCGGGTCATCGTTTCCGTTCTCTCTTCAGGTGCAGCAGCAGGATCGAGATCGCCGCGGGGGTGACGCCGGGGATCCGGGAAGCCTGCCCCACGTTCAGGGGCCGGTGGCGCTCCAGGATCTCCTGAACCTCGTTGGAGAGACCGGGGAGCCCGCGGAACCGGAACGTGGCGGGGATCCCCACTCCTTCGCCCGCGCGCAGGCGCCCCGCCGCTTCCTCCTGCCGCTCGATAAAGCCCTGGTACTTTACCGCGATCTCGACGCCCTCCACCACCTCTTTCGGCAGCGCGGCCGGGGCCGGGGCCAGGCGGGCCGCCAGGGAATACTCCACGCCCGGCCGGCGCAGGACCTCCTCCAGGGTCAAGGGCTTCTTCAGGGGGGGGAACCCGGCCTCGCGCAGGACCCCTTCTCCCTCCGACCCGGGGACGACTTTGATCCCGGCCAGGCGGGCGCGCTCGGACTCGATCAGCCGGCCTTTCCGGCGGGAAGCGGAACGGGCCCGGGCGCCCACCAGCCCCAGGCGGGAACCGTGCTCCCGGAGGCGGAGATCGGCGTTGTCCTCCCGCAGAAGGAGGCGGTGCTCGGCCCGGGAGGTGAACATCCGGTACGGCTCCCGGGTGCCGCGGAAGACAAGGTCGTCGACCATCACCCCGATATACGCTTCTTCCCGGCCCAGGACCAGGGGCTCCTCGCCGCGCAGGGAGAGGGCGGCGTTGATCCCGGCCAAAAGACCCTGGGCGGCGGCTTCCTCGTAGCCGGTGGTGCCGTTGATCTGGCCGGCGAGGTAGAGCCCGGCCCAGGCCTTCGTTTCCAGGGCCGGGGTCAGCTGGGTGGGGTCGACGTAGTCGTGCTCGATCCCGTAGCCGGGGCGGAGCATCCGGGCCTCCTCCAGGCCGGGGATGCCGGCCAGGATCGCGGCCTGGACATCGAGGGGGAGGCTGGTGGAGAGGCCGTTGGGGTAATACTCCCGGGTCTCCCAGCCCTCCGGCTCCAGGAAGACGTGGTGGCGGTCCTTTTCCGGGAAGCGCACGACCTTATCCTCGATCGAGGGGCAGTAGCGGACCCCGGTCCCGGTGATGACCCCGGAAAAGAGGGGGGAGCGGTCCAGGGAGGACCGGATGATCCGGTGCACGGCCTCGGTGGTCCAGGTCAGGTGGCAGGGGAGCTGCCGGCCGCGGCGGCGCCGCCCCTGAAACGAGAACGGGCGCGGGGCCGGGTCCGGCTCCTGGACCTCCAGGCGGGAAAAATCGATCGTCTCCCCGTCGAGCCGGGCGCAGGTGCCGGTCTTGAACCGTCCCAGCTTCAGCCCCAGCGCGGCCAGGGAACCGGCCAGACCGGACGAGGCCTCGGCCCCCATCCGCCCCCCGGGAAAGCTGGTCAGGCCCACGTGGATGAGCCCGTTGAGAAAGGTCCCGGGGGTGAGGATCACCCGCGCCGCCGCGATCTCCCCGGCGACGCGGGCGCGGACTCCCGCGACCCTTTCTCCTTCCGCCGCGATCTCCTCGACCGTGTCCTGCCAGAGGTCCAGGCCCTCGATCCCCTCCAGCAGTTCCTTCATCAGGGCCTGGTAGCGGTGCCGGTCGACCTGGGCCCGGGTGGCCTGGACCGCGGGCCCCTTGCGGGTGTTGAGCCGCCGGTAATGCAGGGCGCAGCCGTCGGTGACCCGGGCCATGATCCCCCCCAGGGCGTCGATTTCCCGGACCAGCTGCCCCTTCCCCAGGCCGCCCACCGCCGGGTTGCAGGAGAGCTTGCCGATCTCGTCCAGGTCCATGGTCACCAGGGCGGTCCGGCAGCCCATCCGGGCGGCGGCGGCGGCGGCCTCGCAGCCGGCGTGGCCGGCCCCGACGACGAGGATGTCGTAGCGATTCTTCATTCCAGGTGGATCATAGCTTCCTCCGGAAAAATCGGCAACGGTGAGGAAGAGGGGGCGGGAAGAGCGGGTTCAGGGTTCGGGGTTCAGGAAAAGAATTCAGGAGTCAGAATCCAGTATTCAGTAGCCCCCTCCCCCGGTCCAGGGAGATTTCTGCCCCTGATTACTCTGATTGGGGGAAGAATTCAGATACAGTATCCTAAATTCAGCAGACCCCACCACAGCCTCTCTGGGAGTCCACAGATTACACAGATAGGGAGTGTCCGGGTTCAGGACATAGGTAACACTTCCCGGAGTTTGTCATCAGTCCCCTGTGGAGTACGAGTTCGTTGCCGGTTATGTTCTTGCCGAACGGATGGAATCACTTTTTCCTTGCGTCGAAGCGGCAATCGGCTATATTGCCGTTTCTGGAAATACGATAGTTTGCTCCTTGAAATTCGATATTCCCCGGTAGTTTACCCGCCGGAGGCGGGCTCAATGGTACCCGCCAAACGTTGCCTACTCTGCCTGCGGCAGATGGCAGGCAAGGCGGGCAGGGAGCGGGTGGCGGTGATGGATTATTATGTCTACGTTCTTTTGAGCGAGAAAGACGGAAAACTTTATACGGGTATTTCACAAGCTCCGGAAGCTAGGCTTAAGGCTCATAACAGGGGCGAAACGCGCTCTACCAGGAGCAGGCGCCCCTTTGAGATGGTCTATTGCGAGAGAGTTGGGGACAGAAGAAAAGCGAGAGAAAAAGAGAAATTCCTCAAGTCGGGAATTGGGCGCGATTATTTAGCAAAAATTATTCCCCGGTAGCTCAATGGTAGAGCGGGTGGCTGTTAACCACTAGGCTGTAGGTTCGAGTCCTACCCGGGGAGCTCACAAAAAAAGGGGGGGCGTAACGCCCCCCCTTTTTTTGTGAGCTTTTTCTGTCTCGGGAAGCGAACGGACGTGAGTTCACCCCGAGCGTAGCGACGGGGAGTCCTACCCAAGGAGCCAGTTCGATGGCGCAGAGCGTTCAACGTTCTGCGCCATCGCTTTATCCGGCTCGGGCACAAACAATTCGGGGGGTAGGCCCTTGGGAGCGAGCTAGATGCGGTTACCGGAAACAACTGCCTGGTGGAGGGTGAGGTCGAGAATCCGATTTTGCGAATAATTTTAGATAATAACGCTTGAGCCGCACATTAACTGTGATAAAGTTATTATGCAAGTTTAATGATAAGGAGGCGGCATGCAAACAGAACTCGGGCAGCTCAAGCGATATATGAAAGAAACCTTAGACGTTGCGCTCGGCCCGAATACGTGGGCGGAGAGCATACATCTGCCGTTTTTCCTCCGGGACGCCTACACCTTCTTCGAAGTACGACTTTTTGATATGACCTACCTTTTTATGCTAGACCACGGCAAACAGGAGCAATCTCCGGCAACCGTCCGCAAACACATGGACCAGGTAAAAACCAAATGGGACGGAGAAATCGTCTATGTGAAGGAGAGGGTCACCGCCTACAACCGCAAACGGCTGATCGAGCACAAACTGCCCTTCGTGGTTCCCGGAAACCAGATGTACCTCCCCTTTCTGGGCATTGATCTGCGCGAGCATTTCAAGAAGCTTCGAGCCGAAACCATGACGTTCAGCCCCTCCACTCAGGCGCTGGTCATATATGTTTTGCTTCGTGGAAACGCGGAAGAGATAGTAACGCCAACCGATATGGCTCAATGTCTGGGCTATTCCGCTATGACGATGACTCGTGCCTTCGATGAACTGGAGTCCGCCGGCTTGGGCGAGATAATTTCCCAAGGTCGAGAACGCCGCCTAAGATTTATCGAATCCCCGAAAGATATCTGGGCAAAGGCTCAGTCTTTTTTACGCAGTCCGGTGAAGAAGCGGCTTTTTATCGATCGGCCGCACTTGGAACCACCGGGGCCGCGCGCAGGTCTGACGGCGCTGGCTCATTACTCGATGTTGGCCGAACCGGCCAATCCCGTTTTTGCCTTGAGCCGAGAAGATTGGAAATTGCTGAATCAGCGGCGGGAAGCCGAAAAGCTTCCCGCTAAGGAGCCGGGGGCACTCGAAATCGAGGTGTGGAGTTACGCCCCGGCCCTGTTTTCTGAAAATAAACTGGTGGATCGGCTGTCGTTGTATCTTTCTCTCAAGGGAAACAAGGACGAGCGTATTGAAGCCGCGCTAGAAGAAATGATGAAGGAACAACCATGGTAATAGGATTGGACCTCTTTAAAGAACACTTCCGTCCCTACGCGGACCGCTATGTGCTTATCGGGGGGACCGCCTGCGAACTGGCATTCGGGGAAACCGGCCTTCCTTTTCGTGCCACCAAAGACCTGGACATAGTCTTATGTGTCGAAGCGTTGGATAGATCATTCGTAGAAACATTTTGGGAATTCGTCCGGGGCGGAAAATACAAAGTCCAGCAAAAAGCGACGGGCAGGCGGCAATTTTACCGCTTCAAAGAACCTGCGACTAAAGGTTATCCATTCATGTTGGAGTTGTTTTCCCGAGCGCCCGATATGCTGCAGGTGGCCAATGAGAGCCACTTGACTCCCATCCCAATCGGCAAAGAAGTTGCAAGCCTATCCGCCATTCTCCTGGACGATGACTATTATCGCTTCCTTCAGGGCGGGAAAAAAGATTCGGATGGCCTTTCCTTTGTCGGCCCCGAGCACTTGATCCCTCTCAAAACACGTGCCTGGCTTGACTTGAGCAGGCGCAAGGAGAAAGGGGAGACTATCGACAGCAAGGATATCAAGAAGCATAGGAACGATGTTTTTAGATTATATCGAATCCTGAATCCGGACTTTGGCGGGGACATACCCGACAAGGTCAAAGACGATTTACGAGAGTTTGTTTCTTGCATGGAAACGGAAAAAATCGATTTCGAGTCATTAGGATTAGGTTCAACGAATCTTGACTCCGTGCTGGAAGAGATCCGGAGAATTTATGACCTTGATTAAAGCTATAGCCATCCCGATCACCCTAGGCCATTTCCCGGTCAAACTCGACGAGAAAGACTCCTTCACCCCTTCTGGCACTTGGTTTGCGTGACTGCTTTTCGCATATTATGCGAACTTGCCCTTGCCTCACCCCTCCGCGACGCCCATTCGGGTTAACATAACGAAACGTTATGTTAACTACGCCTCCCTCACTCGCCCCTCGCGCGTGCCGGTGGCCCGCGTCCACACGCCGCCTCCGCTCCGCGTCCCTCCCCCTTAAATCCCCCCGCCCGCCTCGGTCCAGCTTCGCCGGCCCGAGCCATCCCCCTAAAAAACAAGGCGCCCCACCCCGGCAGGGTGAAGCGCCGTAAATAAATCGGTTAAAGCGGAGTGGAAGCGGAGAGGGTACGAAGAGGGGCGTTTATGGGGAAAAGAAAACCCCCACACCGCCATAAGGCGATGCGGGGGTATCTTCCGGAGCCACCGGAGCCGCTTAGCTTCCGCTGGGCGGCATAAAAGGCGGATCAGGCGGCGTTCCAGCGTTGTCGATCAGATACTTCACATACAGTCCCAGGTAATAGTTGAACCCGGTCATGGGCTTACCCAGAGCCGTATTAGCCGCCTCCCAGGCATCTCTCGTCGCCTGGTCCTCCGCCTTATAAGCGGCCACCGCAGCGGAAAAGTATCCTCTGATCGTTTGCTGGGCGGTGGTATTAGGATTGGAGGGGATAACGTACTTCCGCGCGTAGTTAAGCCCCTTCCAGATCGAATAGACCAGCGCCTTCCCCAGCTTCCCCCTGGCGTCCAGGGAGAACAAAGGTCCGTGTAGTTTAGCCATTGTTCTGCTCCTTCTCGTTGTTGGTTGTGGTCTCGGCAGCCGGACCCGTATCCGGCTTACTCGGTTTGTCTTTATCGAAAATGGCCGTGATTACCCTGACCACGGCCTCAATAATCAGGGCGATCAGCCATTGGTAATCCTCAAGCCCCCCGCATTGTCTCTTCTCTCTCGGCATATCCATCCCCTTTGCTCCTAACTACTTGCGTCTTCACTAATAGTCATTTTCAAGGGTATTATCAGCGCAAACACCAAGCAAAGGAGAGGAAATGAGAACTAAGGAGGGAAGGTGCGATACACGGAGGGGTTCTTTTTATCTCATCTTTGATTTGAGTCAGATCAACTGAAAAAATATGGAGAAGTCCCTTGACATACTTCTTAATTAATACTAAATTGGTATCAATTAAGGTTCAAAACAAGGCGATAAATTGAAACTTCTGACCAAGAACACCGATTATGCGATCCGGGCTCTGATATTCCTGGCCCTGGCCGGGGGAGATTACGTCTCCTCCGGGGAGATTTCCCGTGAGGACAAGATTCCCCTCCAATTTTTAAGAAGGATTCTCCAGGAGTTGAGAAAGAGGGGCCTGGTGGATACCAGGGGTGGAGTTTCCGGAGGACACCGGTTGAAGGTGCCACCGGAGAAGATCAGGATCATCGGATTGATCGAGATCTTCCAGGGGGATATCCGGCTGGTGGATTGCATGTTCCGGAAACGGATCTGCCACAACCGGAACAAGTGTGTCCTCCGCAAGAAGCTCCTGGAGATCGAAAAGAAGGTCACCTCCGAGCTTGAAGAGCTGACTATCGGTTCCCTGGTGAAGGACATTGAAAAGCAGGAGGTAAAATCCGTATGACTGTGCCTGAAATACTGAAAGATTCTCGGAGAGGAGAATCATGACCATTTTCAAGTGCCCCGGCTCGGCACCCATCAAGAACCCGCAACCCGATGAGATCATCTGTCCGACCTGCGGGGAGGAGACGGAGATTTGGAGCGATGAGGAAGAAGCCGTCTGCCCCTCCTGCGGGCGGACGGTCTACCGGGAGTTAGGCCCTTCGTGCCTGAAGTGGTGCGCCTCGGCCCGGGAATGCCTCGGACCGGCGAAGTACGACCGCCTTAAGGGAAGGAGGAACCAATGAGGAAAATGCTTGTTTTTATATTAGTATTTCTATGTAGCATGACGGGATACATAACGAATGGAGGAGCAGCGATGAATGTGTTGAAAGAAGCGCCGTACCAAGATAAGGGGATGGGGAAGAAGAAGCTGGTAGATGAAAAGTACCTGCTGATGATGCAGGCGGCTTTGAAACCCGGCCAGGAAGTTCCCCAACATACCGCGAACTCGAATGTTCATATCGTGGTTATCAAAGGAAAGGTGGTTATTAATTTGGCCGGAGAGAAAATCACAGCCGAAGAAGGCGACCTTATCCCCGTTGCTTTCGGGACGCCTATGAACATCAAAAACCTTTCGGATGAGAACGCGACGTTCCTGATCCTCAAGACACCGAACCCCAGCGAGATGACTGGGGCTGAGTGATCAGGCTAATTCAGATTAACGGAAAAAGAGAAGCAGGATAAAAGCAAGAATAACCAAGGAGGGAAACCATGTTTTGTTTTCAATGTCAGGAAACGGCTAAAAACACCGGTTGCACCATTAAAGGCGTGTGCGGCAAGCCCGAGGAGACCGCCGATCTTCAGGATTTGCTCATTTACATTTGCAAGGGCATCGCGGTTTACGGGGAAAAGTTGAAGGAAAAGGGCACGGTGGACAGAGACGCCGGCCGCTTCATATGCGAAGCCCTTTTCACCACCATTACCAACGTGGCCTGGGACGATGACGTGATCATCGACCGGATCAAGGAAGCCCTGAAGGTCCGGGACGCACTCAAAGAAAAGGTCGATTCCGATATATCCGGCGAGCTTCCGGATTGCGCCACCTGGGCTTCGGACGACAGGGAAGAGATCGTGGCCAAAGCCATGTCCGATGAGGTTCGCATCACGGCCACAGAAAACGAGGATGTGCGTTCCCTGAGATGGATGCTGATCATCGGCATCAAGGGAATCGCCGCTTATGCCGACCATGCCGCGGTTCTCGGTCATGAAAAGGATGAAATCTATGGCTTTCTCATGGAGGCCCTGGCTTCCACCACCAGAGAGCTTTCAACGGATGAGATGGTCGGTATGGTCATGAAGGCCGGGGAGACCGCCGTAAACACCATGGCCCTGCTGGACGAGGCCAATACAAAAGCCTACGGCAATCCTGAGATCACCGAGGTGAATATCGGCGTGGGGAAAAATCCCGGCATCCTGATTTCCGGTCACGACCTGAAAGACATGGAGGAGCTGCTGAAACAGACCGAAGGAACAGGCGTGGATGTATATACCCACGGCGAGATGCTGCCGGCCAATTACTATCCGGCTTTCAAAAAATACGACCATTTTGTCGGCAACTACGGCGGGTCGTGGTGGCATCAGAATAAAGAGTTTGAATCTTTCAACGGCCCCATCGTCCTCACCACCAACTGCTTGATTCCGATAAAAAAGGATAACACCTATCTGGACAGGCTGTTTACCACTGGCGTGGTCAACTATCCGGGTGCCAAGCACATCCCGAACAGGCCGGAAGGCGGCACCAAGGATTTTTCCGCGGTTGTGGAACTGGCCAAGAAATGCGCGCCGCCGGAAGAGATCGAGTCAGGAAAAATCGTGGGGGGATTCGCACATAACCAGGTCCTGGCTCTGGCCGATAAGGTGATCGACGCTGTGAAATCGGGCGCCATCAAGCGCTTTATCGTCATGGCCGGGTGTGATGGTCGCCAGGGAGCCCGCAGTTACTTTACCGAGGTAGCCGAGAATCTTCCAAAAGACACGGTGATACTGACGGCCGGATGCGCCAAATACCGTTACAACAAACTGGACCTGGGTGACATCGGCGGTATCCCCCGCGTTCTGGATGCCGGCCAATGCAACGACTCCTACTCACTGGCGGTGATCGCCCTGAAGCTCAAGGAAGCGTTCGGCCTGAATGACATCAATGAATTGCCCGTCTCCTACGACATCGCCTGGTACGAGCAAAAGGCAGTGGCCGTGCTGCTGGCTCTGTTGTTCCTGGGCGTCAAGGGCATTCGCCTGGGGCCCACGCTGCCGGGTTTCCTCTCGCCCAGTGTGGCCAAAGTGCTGGTTGAGAAATTCGACATCAAGCCGATCGGCACCGTAGAGGAAGACATTGCTGCTATGATGGAAGGGAAATAACGTATTTCAACAATACGCTATAACAAAACAGGGTGACAGGAGAGACATGGAACTGCACATTCGTTGGCAACGCCTGGTAAATCGGCAGGGACAAACATGTGACCGTTGCGGAACGACCGAAACGGCGGTAGAAGACGCAGTTAAGAAACTCAGGCGTTCTTTGAAAGAGCTGGATATCGACGTCGTTCTGAAGAAAGAACCCCTTAGTGAATCCGCATTCCTTAAGGACCCGCTGGAGTCGAATCGTATCTGGATTGCAGGGGAAGCAATCGAAAAGTGGCTCTCAGCCACCAGCGGCCAAAGCAAGTGTTGTTCCACATGCGGAGAGTTGGACTGCCGAACTATAACGGTTGACGGTAAGACCTACGAGGCTGTTCCTGCCGAACTGATAGTCAAGGCAGGGTTGCTTGCCGGTGCTCAACTGATTCAAGGCGAATCCCGCGGGTCATGTTGTCCGTCTGCAGAGTCCCCAAAGCAAAGGCCTGGTTGCTGTCCGTCATCTTCTGAGCGTCAGAAATGACAAGAACCAACTGACAAAGGGGGTACACTCACCCGAAGACGACGAAGCGGATGACCAACGTTCGGCTGCCTTTATTCCTTCCGAGCTCCTACAATAAGCGATCTTAGCTTTCGTTCGGTTATCTTCCGGGAGGAGAGGGGATCGCCCATCTTAATTACTTCTGCCTGGATCTCCGGGGGCAGGTTCAGCAGCCGGAGATACTGGTTTACCCGAGCCCGGGAGACCCCGACTTTGCGGGCCAGGTCGGTTTGAGAGGCATATTCCCCGCTCCGGAGCATCACTTCCCACTCCCGGGCTATGAAAAGAGGGTTCCGGTAGGTCCGGGATGGTTTACATTTGGCCGCCTTTTCCCCTCTCAGATCGGGAGGAAACTCAAAGACGACCCGAAAAGTTCTGCCTATTGACTTGTCCGGGGAGCTCACAAAAAAAGGGGGGGCGTAACGCCCCCCCTTTTTTTGTGAGCTTTTTCTGTCTCGGGAAGCGAACGGACGTGAGTTCACCCCGAGCGTAGCAAAGAAAGTCCTACCTTTTCTGGGGAGGCGGTTTCCCGCCTCCCCTTTTTTGCCTAAACCCAGTTTAGATAAGCCTGGGAACCTAAGATTTTGCCGCTCGGGGCGCCCTTTTAAACCACTCAGGGCAACCCTGGTGGAGCCAGGGTATTGACTGCCTGCCGAAGGAAGAAATACAATCAGTTCCGACCACATAATTCGTTGGGGTACAGATATTACCGAGGGAGGTCTTGAGATGAAGATATTGGCGATGAGTTTGGTCACGCTATCCGGTTTAAGCTGTAGTCTGGTTTCCCGGGCGGCGGATTTCGATGGCGACTCCCGCGACGACGTGGCCGTGTTCCGCCCCGCTTCCGGACTCTGGGCGGTGCAGGGCGTAACCAGGGCTTACTTCGGCGGTTCCGGAGATGAGCCCCGTCCCGGAGACTACGACGGCGACGGTATCGCCGACATCGCCATTTTCCGCCCGGCGGTCGGATTATGGGCGGTTCGGGGGTTCACCCGAACCTATTTCGGGGGCTCTACCGACACTCCGTTGGCGGCTGGAGGGGGACAACGAACCTATGATTATGTGGTCAAACCCGGCGACGGGGTCGATTTGGTGGCGGCCCTGGAGAGCGATACTTACCGCAGTGTTTTTATCCCTGATGGCACCTATTCTGTCGGGACTCCCATCAATATAACAAACGTATGCAGAGTCGTGGGGGAAAGTGAAAAACATACCAAGATTGACTTTACGGATGATGCCTACCTATCAATCGAAGCCGATCGTTGCCAGGTAGAAAATCTATACCTCTATGACGGCGGCGATGCACAACACGGTTGCATTCATATTCCAGGGACAGATCACGTCACGATCACGAACTGTTACATAAGCGGGCCAGCAACTATGTATGGTCTCCGTTTCACCACCGGAACCGACTATCTCGCAGTAGCAAGCTGCTACGCATCAGTTTATGGAACAGGGTATTACGGAGAGGGATCAGGCAGTTGTACTTTCAGCGATTGCCAAGCCTACCATTGCCTTAGTTCCGGCTTTGCCGGCTGCTTTAAGCTCTCAGGCTGTGAAGCGGTCAGTTGCTCACCGGCAGGATTTACCATGTGCTTGGAACTCTCCAGTTGTACGGTGCTGGGTTCTGAAGGCGAGACAGACTACGGTTTTTCGGGATGCGAAAATCTCTCGTCCTGCATCGCAGTAGAAGTTGATTCGATGGCTTTTTCCAGTTGCTACATGATCAGTGCTTGCCGGGCCTATGGCTCAGGTATTTCCGATTACGGATTCCACTCATGCCAATACATATCTTCCTCTACTGCTACCAACTGCACCGTTTCTGCCTGGGAGAGCTGCTCTTATAAGGATAGTGATTCTTGTAACTAGCTACGAACTCGGCGCGGCGGGCTGCCTGATACCGTCCTACCGGCCAGCATCCTCCTCAACCCCCGCTCTGGTACCTTGAGGTCTCTCAGCACCACAGCATCTACAGCATTTCCCGGTAACAATAGGAGCAAGTGGCGGAGTTGGGGATCTGCAGGCTCTATTCCGTGAGCATCTGCCGCTCAGCGGGATTCGGATGATAGAGAGGCTAAAAGGCTGGTTCCCTCTCCCAGGGAGGGAGGGTAAGCCAAGTTCTCAATGAGTACACGAAGGGGAGCTAAAAAGGCCCATGGCAAATGCCATGGGCCTTCTCTCTGCCTAACTATGGTCGCGGGTAGCGCTGATCGACAGAAGTCGCATACCTGCCTCCGATCTCGTCAATCACCGGCAATAGTGCTTCCGTAGGCGGATTGGACTGCCTGTTCAAGCAAAGCGATTTCTGCCTCCGTAAGAAAATTGAAGTGACTCGTCCGTTTCCGGGCGGAGAGTCTTCCCTTGTTGTGTAGACAGAAGCGAATAAATAGATCGATTTGCCGGTCGGGCATATCCACGATCTCCTGGATGGCTTTCTTGGTCTGATCGTAATTAGCCAGAAATTCCAATTCACCGGCAAGTTCGGTTTCTATGGTCTGATCTATGAAGCGGAAAAGCGCCTCAGCCTGGTCCGTCATGTCGATATATCGGTACCAGATGACCGTATCGTTGTGAACGGTCATCCGCCCTTCTTCATCTAAAGAATATTTGACCAAAGGCATCAGCTGCCGGGAGAACGCTTCCAGAGAGGCATCGTAGTCGGCGGGGTTTTTCGACATGGACGCAGAAACGGGAAACATTACTCCTTCTGGAGTGAAGCCTCTTCGGGCAAGTATGTTGTGAATCAAAAACCGGTGGATACGGCCATTGCCATCCTCGAACGGGTGGAGAAAAACAAATCCATAAGCGACGGCAGCGGCGTGAATAACCGCTGGTATCCCCTGATCCTGCATCCGTTGGTGGGCATCGATCAGACCCGCCATCAGACCGGTGACGTCTTCGGGTTTTGGAGCAACAAAGTGGATTTTTTCCTGCTGCCAGGCTACCGTTTCCCCAACATAATTCTGGCTGGAGCGGTAATCGGTATCGCGGAACCGGGCATCGACTATGCGGTTTTGAACTTCAATCAAGCGGTCCTTTTGGCAGAAGTCATTCTGCCGAGCCATCTCCAGTATCCCTACGAAGCGCTCGGTCCGGGTGGAGGTAGGTTGGATATGTTCGATTTCGAAGGATGATTTCGTCTCCTTGGTATAAAGATATACAAGCGCCCTTTTTACCAATTCCGGAGAATAGCCGCTTATCACCTGCCGGCAACGCCGCGGCAAGTCGGCCTCTTCAAAAATGCCAAGGGCAGCGGTGCGCCGAATCATCGGGCAGAAGCGTCTATTACCTGGTAAGTTGTCGTTAATCCTCTGACGTCGAATCTGACGGACCGTAGTAGCTGTATAGTATTTATCTGCTTCAAGCAGATTGACGTAGTTACCTGTCGTAAGGTCGTCGAGCGGTAGTGTTTTACCCGTCAGGAATTCGTACAGGAACCATAGCCGCCGGGCATATTTGCCCGTTGGTTTGGAACGTATATATTCGAGGAGATCTTCCGGGCTTGCCTTATGAAACAATACTGCCAGGATCGCGAGGTTCGTCCCGTCATACTTCAGCGCGAATTCAAGATGGTCTCCCGGCGTATCCCCCGGCCAGTACTTGGACGGGTAAACCTCCTTGATAACATTTCCATCGAGGTCTATTCGATGAATTCCACTGGTGGTCACCTGTGATTTATGCCAGTTAGGAATCACATCAAGGCCGTAGCGCTCGATCAGTGCCGCATAACCCGCAGGCATGACTTTCGAATTATTCTGTTTGGGTTCAGCCATTGCTTCCTCCGGAAAAACGATTATGATACCAGAATTATCGTTACAAAGGAGCTGAAGTCAAGAAAAATAATTACATTTGCGGACACGGCGTTGGTGGGGGGGGAAATAGTTACATAAGTGGCAATATAATTATATATTTCCTTATGGCGAGAAATATTATTACAAATTGCTATCCTCTTCTGTCCTTTCCCGGGTTGGGAACCTTAAAGGCAGTCCGAAAGTTGTATAGCTCCGGAACCGGGACAAATTTTCATAGCCGGAGTTAGAGAATTTTCCTGAGCTTGATCACTTGCCTGTCCTCCAAGAGAGTAACTATCGACCTCCGTTGCCGCTCGGTGACTTTCCGAGAATAGAACGGATCACCGAGGGAGGACAGGCCCTCCCGAACCTCCGGACAGAGCCGGAGAAGACCCAGTATCCGGGAAACCCTGGCTGGCGAAACCCTGATTGCCTTGGCAAAGGCGCCCTGGGACCGGAAATTGCCCTTTTTCATCACCTCCGCCCACTCCCGGGCCAGGAAGATCGGGTTCCGGTAGGTCCGAATCGGCTTTATCCTCCCCATCCGCCGGCGGGCCGCCTCGAAGATGTAGTCAAAAACAATCCCAGATGAGAGTTAGTTCCGCCATCGGACTGGGGAGCTCACCTTTTCTGGGGAGGCGGTTTTCCGCCTCCCTTTTTTGCCTAAACCCAGTTTAGATAAGCCTGGGAACCTAAGATTTTGCCGCTCGGGGCACCCTTTTAAGCCACGTAGGATAACCCTGGTGGGGCCAGGGTATTGACTGCCTTGCGAAGGAAGGAATACAATCAGTTCCGACCACATAGTTCGTTGGGATACAGATATTACCGAGGGAGGTCTTGAGATGAAGATATTGGCGATGAGCTTGGTCACGCTTGCCGGTTTAAGCGGTAGTCTGGTTTCCCGGGCGGCTGATTTCGACGGGGACTCACGTGACGACGTGGCGGTCTTCCGGCCTTCGACGGGTTTGTGGGCCGTCAGGGGTGTAACCCGTGCCTACTTCGGCGGGACAGGGGACGAAGCCCGGCCCGGAGACTTCAACGGCGACGGGATCGCCGACATCGCCATTTACCGGGGGACCACCGGCCTCTGGGCGGTACGGGGGGTGACTCGAACCTACTTCGGGTCCTCATCCGATACTGCGATTCAAGGTGGCGGCGGCCAGCGGACCTACGACTACGTGGTCAAGCCCAACGACGGGGACGACCTCAAGGCGGCCCTGGAGAGCGAGACTTACAACAGCGTCTACATCCCCGCCGGGTATTACTCCGTCGGCTCCGATATTACCGTGGATAACGTCCAGATGATCTCGGGCGCGGGCACGCCGCTGATCGGAAATTCAACCGGGACGACAATCAACCTGGGAACAAATTGCAACCTCATCCTGACTACCTCCGGCGGGGTAACCGTGGAAAACCTGATGGTCCAAAACGGTGGCGGAACATACGGCCAGATCTACGTCACTACTAACGCCGATTATTCCCGCCTGATCAACGTCCACGCCGTCGGCAGCGACCACTACGCTTTCAACGCGGCGGCGGGCGCCGACTATGTCACCCTCATCAGCTGCATGGCGTTTACGTCCGACTCCTACGGCTTTTATGGGTTCGTCGACCACTGCGCCATGACCAACTGCCGGACAAAAAACTGTGATGCAACGGCGTTCTATAACTGCGACAACCTCTCGGGGTGCATCGCGGACGGAGGGGAATCTTCAATCAACGGATTCTACTCCTGCGAGAGGCTGTCCTCCTGCCTGGCTACCGGCTGTACCAATCACGGATTCACCACTTGCGATATGCTCAGCGCCTGCGAAGGGGAAAACAACTCCAACTACGGGTTCTACAACTGCAGCCGACTCAGCGCCTGCAAGGCCATGAGCAACGATACCTATGGCTTCGGAAGCTGCAACTACCTCAGCGCCTGCTACGCGTTCGACAACGGGACCGATAACTGGTACAACTGCAACTACATCGCTGCCTCCAACAACTGATGTGACGGAGTCGGCGGGTCTCGGTAAGTCCCATTTCAGGAAGACTGTGGATCTGCCGGTTTCCAGTTAATCTCAGTCAACGAAAACCAAGGAAGGGCGGCCCTCCGATTTCGGGGGGCCGCCCTTTCTATTTTATCTGAGATGAGGAGAGCAATTTCCGCAAGCTTCTCTCCGTGATCCGGTGGGGAGTGTAAAGCGCTCCCATCTGGACCACGGATTTCCGGATCTCAGGAGGGAGCTTCCACCGCCGGAGGTGCTGCTGATTCGAGCGGGGACGGCATTGAGAACATTCGCCGACTCGGTCTGATTTCGGTATTTCCCGGTGCCTAAATCCTCCCTGTATTCCCACGAGACCAGAATGGGGTCGATGGAGGATTTGATTGGTTTCTCCATGGATGCCAAAGAGATACGACGCTTACCCAAGACAGGGCGGCGTTGACGGCAAAGAGGACGGCTTGAACTCGCCGCTCCCTAGAAGCGTAGTACAGAGCAGAGACCGGTCAAGCTTTGGGCGCAGCCCCATAAGGAGGCGGAAGATGAAAATTGTTAAAGTCGGGTTGACGGCGGCATTGCTATGCCTGGCCGGGCCGACGGTATCCCGCTCGGAGACGGCCGGGAAACCGGTGACCACGGAAACGAGGGAAGTACCCGATATCACGGAGAGGAAGACAACCGGAGCCGACAGGGCCGTCGAAATCGAAACGATCGCCCGGGAGAACGGCGTCACGCTCAGCGAGTTGAACATCGAATATGATCGGAGCAGCACGGGGCCGGTCGTGGTAATCACGGTCCGGGGAACGGCTTCAAGCATGCCGGCTTTGACGAATTTCCGCGAGGAGTTGACGGCGATCAAGGGGATCGCGCTTCGCAACCATACGTTCAAACAACTGGCCGAGGGCGAGTTCGGCTGTTTTCTTATGGCCGAATTTGCGGGGGAAGCACCCAATTCGGCGGAGATGAAGGCATCCGGATCCGACAGGGCCGTCGAAATCGAAACGATCGCCCGGGAGAACGGCGTCACGCTCAGCAAGTTGAACATCGAGTACAGGCAGAACGGCCATTTTTCTCTTCGGAGCATCACGGGGCCGGTCGTGGTAATCACGGTCCAGGGAACGGCTTCAAGCATGCCGGCTTTGACGAATTTCCGCGAGGAGTTGACGGCGATCAAGGGGCTCGCGCTTCGCAACCATACGTTCAAACAACTGGCCGATGGTGAGTTCGGCTGTTTTCTTATTGCCGTAGCTGCGTTGTAGCGATAACTCCGGGCATACACTAATAGACCGGTTGCCCGCGCCCGCAACCTGTGTCCCGTGATCCGGGAGGGAAGGACGGCTCCCCCATCCAGACCTACCCGGATACTACCCCGCATTTAGTGCTGGAGCAGGTCCGGGGCGCCTAAAAGGCATAATTGACCCCCAGGGCAACCGCGGTGCGGGTGATGAAATCGCCCTGGAGGGTCACGCCGCAACCGCCGGCCGGCCGCCAGCCCAAGCCCACGACGGCGTTGAGGCCGTCATCGCTGTTCATGGCGCCAAAGTCGATATGGTCGGCATAGGGGGTGCCCAAGTTGGCACGGCCGGCGATGGTCAGTTCGGCATACTCATAGCCCAGTCCCGCATAGGGAATCACCGGTCCCAGCTTCTGGTAAACGACGGCCGCCACGTCCGCCTGCCAGTAATCGGCTTTGAAGTCGTTACGCGAGACGCCGGGCCCCGGATATTCCATGTCGCCGGTCTCACGGTCGTCGTAGCGCTGGTACCGAGCGGCCAGCACTAGGCCCAGGCCCTCCCGGGACTCGAACACGCGGAGCTTGGCCCCCAATCCCCACGCAAAAACGCTCTTAAGATCAAATTCGTTGGACCACCAGGTGCCGCCGTCCGCCTCCCAGTCGCTGAAGTGGAATGTGCCGCCGTCTTTGAGGCCCAACTCGGCGTAAACGCCGAATCGATCGCTCACGCCATAGGCGAGGCCGACCATGAAGGACCGGTCGTCCGTGACCTTGATGTCCTTGGCCGCCACGAGGTAGCTCTCCTCTCCCCGGGTGATCCTCGCCTCGACGTCTTCAAAGTATTGCGAGCAGGTCCACGCGCCCTGCAAGCCGACCTGGAACTGCCCCGGCCTGGGCATGGTGCCGGGATCGCACGTCATGTCCGCCCCGGCGCCCCCCACCCTCAGGAAGAGCCACGTTGAAATCGCCGACACGATTAACTTTTTCATGTACGCCATCTTCCCAGTAGGAGTTTAACCGCTCTATCCCCGACCTGCCTCCTGAAAACCGAGCCATACCTGCGGGGTTTGCTCTTCCGGGATGTAGCGATACCCGGGATCAGGCCTTGACGGAATAGGCACGCATGCTAGTATATAGATAAATTTCGATATATATCAATCCGCTATGAGAAAACTGGAGAAAACATTCAAGGCCCTCTCCGACCGCAACCGCATCCGGATTCTGAAGATGCTGGAGGTGAAACCGATGTGCGTCTGCGAGGTGACCAGCATCCTGGGCATCGCTCAATCGAGCGTCTCGCGACACCTGGGCATTCTGAGAGATGCGGGGTTCGTCAACGACGAAAAAGACGGCTTGTGGGTCATTTATTCGCTGGCGACGAGCACGGACGACGTCATCGCGACGATAATGACGGGGCTGCGGCGGTGGGGGAAAGAGGATGCGCGGATAATCGAGGATAAAAAGGAAGCCCGGGCGGTCAGCCGGGATGAGATTCGTGCCGGAGCATGAGGGCTAAAATTTTTTAGCCCCATATATAGACATATGAAGATATAAGGATTCAAGGAGACGTACCGTGAAACAGGTCGCGACATTCGTGATAATGCTGGCAATCTTTCTGCTGGCCTACTTCCTGCCCTTTTCCGGCCTGTCTTTCGATGGTCCGATCAAGGAAGCGCTGCTGATGCTCCAGGAGTACGCCCGCCAGCACGTCCTTCTCTGCCTGGTGCCCGCCTTCTTCATCGCCGGGGGAATTTCGGTCTTCGTCGACCAGCAGGCGGTGATCAAGTATTTCGGGGCGAAGGCGAACAAGGTTCTCGCCTACGGCGTGGCCTCGATCTCGGGGACGATCCTGGCCGTCTGTTCCTGCACGGTTCTGCCCCTTTTCTCCGGGATCTACCGGCGGGGCGCGGGGATCGGCCCGGCCACGGCCTTTCTCTACTCCGGCCCGGCCATCAACGTCCTGGCGATCATACTCACCGCCCGGGTACTGGGGATGGAACTGGGCATCGCCCGGGCGGTGGGGGCAGTAGTCTTCAGCGTGGTTATCGGGCTGGCGATGCACTTCATATTTATTAAAGAGGAGAGGAAGAAGGCGGCAAACGGAGCCGGCTTTGCCGAGGGAGAGGAAGCAGACGGGCGGCCGCTCTGGAAGAACGGGCTCTACTTCGCCTCGATGGTGGGGGTCCTGGTCTTCGCCAACTGGAGCGGGGCGGCGAGAGGCGAAGGCGGGATCTGGGACTTCATCTTCCGGATCAAGTGGGTTCTGACCGGGATCTTCCTCGCTTCCCTGATCTGGATGCTGATCGCCTGGTTCAAGCGGGAGGAGATCAAGAAGTGGACGGCCTCCGCCTGGACCTTTGCCAAGCAGATACTCCCGCTGCTTTTCATCGGGGTACTGGTAGCCGGCGCACTTCTCGGCCGGGCCGGCCACGAAGGGCTTATCCCCTCGGAATGGGTAGCCGGCCTGGTCGGAGGAAACTCCCTCTTCGCCAACTTTTTCGCTTCCCTGGCCGGGGCTTTGATGTACTTCGCCACGCTGACCGAGGTTCCCATCCTCCAGGGGCTGATCGGGGCCGGGATGGGAAAAGGCCCGGCACTGGCCCTGCTCCTGGCCGGCCCCGCGTTGAGCCTTCCCAACATGCTGGTGATCCGGAGCGTCATGGGGACGAAGAAGACGCTGGTATTCGTCGCCCTCGTCGTCGCCATGGCGATGGGGACGGGATATTTCTTCGGTACATTTTGGGGGTAATTATCTTTTCAAGACAAACAGAAGGAGGCTGCACATGAAGATTGAAGTTCTGGGAACGGGTTGTCCGAAGTGTCACAAGACCAAGGAGAACATCGAGGCGGCTCTCTCCGAGTCGGGACGGGAAGCCGAGGTTGTCGAGGTGAAGGACCTCAAAGCCATCGCCGCCCACGGGGTGATGCTCACGCCGGCGGTAGTGATCGACGGCGAGGTGAAGATGGCCGGAAAGGTGCCGAGCGTAGAGCAGATCAAAGCCCTGCTCGGGTGAGAATATGGGCGGATCGATGAAGTTCGGCGTTCCCATAGCGGTGCTTGTTATCGCGGGCGGTCTTATCCTGCTGAAGGAGAAAAACCGATCTTCACGGGTCGGGAGTTCGGTAGCCGCGACGGAATCGGTCGTTTCCCGGGGAACGGAAAGGACAGGCCCGCTTCCCAGGTTGATCGACCTCGGGGCCGACAAGTGTATCCCCTGCAAAAAGATGGCCCCGATACTCGAAGAGATCGGGAAGGAATATCGCGGAGTTCTTGAAGTCGAGTTCATCGACGTCTGGAAAAATAGGGGCGCGGGAGAAAAGTACGGCATCCGTCTCATCCCCACGCAGATTTTCTACGATTCGAGCGGGAAAGAGCTCACCCGTCACGAGGGTTTCATGGGCAAAGAGGAGATCCTGGGAACCTTCCGCCGCTTCGGGTCCGAGCTCGAAAAGTCCGGAGAGGACTTGAAAACGATGAGCGGGGCATTGGCCGCCTTATCCCGTGCCGTCGAGGGAACGCCCCTCCTTGCCCTGGGGGCTTCGTTGGTTTGGGGGGTGTTCAGTATCATCCTCAGTCCCTGCCATCTGGCGGGCATACCCCTCATCGTCGGGTTTATCGACGAGCAGGGCCGCATATCCCTGCGGCGGGCGTTTGTCCTCTCTCTGCTTTTCGCGGTCGGAATCCTTTCGAGCATCGGTATCGTCGGCGCGGTCACCGCGGGGGCAGGGAGGATGATCGGAGACGTTGGAAGGCACGGTAATTATCTTGTCGCGGTGATATTCCTCGTGATCGGCCTGCATCTCCTTGATTTCATCCCGATGCCCTGGTCGGGTCCGGGGAGAGTGGAGATGAAGAGGAAGGGACTTGCGGCCGCTTTTATTATCGGGCTCGCCTTCGGAATCGCCCTCGGGCCCTGCACCTTCGCCTATATGGCGCCCATGCTGGCCGTGACGTTCAAGCTGGCCGCGTCGAATCTTCTCTACGGCCTCTCTCTTCTGCTTGCGTACGGTATCGGTCACTGCTCGGTGATCGTCGCCGCCGGCACCTTCGCCGAGGGAGTGCAGCACTATTTGAATTGGAACGAGCGTTCCCGGGGGGCGCTCATAGTGAAAAAAGCCTGCGGTGTTCTGATCGTCTTAGGCGGTTTATATATGATTTACAGTGCGCGCTGACGGTGAATCAATATGGCGAATATAGTCAACCAGGGAGGTTGAAGACGCGATTTCTGGCCGAGTATTTTCCCGAGTTCGCCGGTACGTTCGACGAAATCGACAAGCTCTTCCCGGAAAAGCACACCGAAACAACGCGTTCAGGAATACCGATCCTCCCGAGCGCTCTTTTCCCTTTCATCTCCCCCCCGCCCGGCGGCTTTCTTCCCATCTCCCCTTCATATCGCCCGGGAGAAGGCACCGGCGAGCCCGGGGGCTCCTCCAGTTTTCCCTTGACAAATACCTTCACCGATACACTATCCTTGTTCAGCGCCGAAGGCGCGCCGCGGTCATGGTTCATCGGTCGGGAAAATACAACCTATTCACCCCGTCCCGCCCGGGATGCACTATCCGGCCGGGATTTTATCGGAAGCAGAGCGTAGCACTGCGGGAGGAGAAACGATGAGGAGATGGATCATCATCGGTCTTGGTACCGTCTTCGGATCGAACGTCCTCAACGCCGTTACGGCGGCGGATTTCGATGGCGACTCCCGCGACGACGTGGCCGTGTTCCGCCCCGCTTCCGGACTCTGGGCGGTGCAGGGCGTAACCAGGGCTTACTTCGGCGGTTCCGGAGATGAGCCCCGTCCCGGAGACTACGACGGCGACGGTATCGCCGACATCGCCATTTTCCGCCCGGCGGTCGGGTTGTGGGCGGTCCGGGGCGTCACCCGGACCTACTTCGGGGGCTCTACCGACACCCCGCTGGCGGGCGGAGGGGGGCAACGCCTCTACGATTACGTGGTCAAGCCCAACGACGGGGCCGATCTGGTGGCGGCCCTGGAAAGCGACACCTACCGCAGCGTCTTCATCCCCAGCGGGACTTACTCGGCCTCGACCGACATTACCATAGATGAGGTCAGGATCATCACCGGGGCGGGAAATGATTCCGGAGGCACGGTCATAAACCTTGCTTCGGGGGCCCATATTGTTCTGGATGCGGACCGTGTGACGATGGAGAACCTTCGCGTGCTCGACGGCGGGGATTTATCGGCCCAGATCGTTCTGATGGAAAACGCCGACGGTTGTCGGCTGAACAATATTATTTGTCTAGATAGCGCTCATAACGGTATTGCAGGCATGATGGACGGCCCCACTAATATTTGCCTCTATGCCTGCGAAGTCAAGGAAGCGGCGAATATCGGTTTCCGATATATCGACCAGCTGGTCAATTGCCTCGCCGAAAACTGCGAGGGAGGCGGTTACTATAATTGTGCTGCGCTTTCCGGGTGTATAGTGGAAGGCGAACTGGTAACTCCTGCTGGATTTGCTTATTGCTGGGAACTTTCAAACTGCTCGAGCAGAGACTGCGACGGAGAAGGATATGACCACTGCTCGCTGGTAACCGCCAGCGATGCCACAGATTGTAACGCTGGCTTCCGAGAGACTTATCGGATAAGCGCCTGCATGGCCAGCGGTAATACCGGCACCGGATTCGATAGCTGTTCCTTTATCAGTTCGTCATGCTCCACTTTGAACGGAACGTACGGGTTCTACAACTGTTCATACGTAAGTGCCTGTTACGCTTTAATGAATTCCACAGCGAACTGGAATTCCTGTACCCAAACCGCCGCGTGCAACGACGGTTCATGATCCGATCAAATCAGAGGGTCGAGCTGAAATATGTGAAAAGGGGACGTCCCCTCCAGGCCGCCCTATCATTTATGCATCTTCGCCGGCGGCGACGAGAAGCGAGGGGGACATAGAATTTTAATGGTTTCTCTGCGGGAACCAACGAGATGCGCTGCCGGCCGAGGTGTTGTGCGGTGAGAGGTGTCGGAAAATCCATTTCAAGGAAAATTCGTCCTGGTTGCCGGCCCCGAGTTTACCGAAGGGTTGCGCTCGGGGAGCTGGTTTGGTCATGAAACTGAACTTCCTCTGAAGGAGGTTCGGCCTGTCGTCTTTCCGGGGAGATGATATATTCAATAGAAACACCGGGGCGATCGACCCCGAGTCTCTTCAGACAGCACGGACCCAGGAGACGGGGAAATGAGAAAAGCAGCGATCAGCTCGGCCATCCTGCTCGGCCTGACCTGGACGGCGATCTCGCCGGCCGCCGACTTCAACGGAGACGGCTATGACGATATCGCCGTGTTTCGCCCCTCATCCGGCCTCTGGGCGGTACGGGGTTTCTCCAGATTCTATTTCGGTGCCTACGGAGACGTCGCCGCACCCGGCAATTATGCCGGGTCGGCCGCGGCCGAGGCGGCCGTATTCCGCCCCTCCAACGGCCTCTGGGCAATCCGGGGAAAGACCCGGATCTATTTCGGCCGGTATGACGATATACCGATAACCGGGGCGGGGAGTCCGCAATCAGCGATGACCACGGTGGATGTCATGGGGGGCACGTACACGCTCAATCCCCGGTACGCCTGTTACAGTATCGTGAACTGGGCTCTCTCGGATATAGAACTGTCTTTGGAAGACGGTTCCATCCCCGGCCAGATGCTGATCATCACCCTCGGGTCGAGTACGGATCGCACCATCATCGCCGACACCGGGAATGTACGACTCGCCGGTCAATGGGACGGCAAGTCCGGTGACACCATCACCCTGATCTGGGACGGCAGTTCCTGGCTGGAGACATCCCGGTCCGACAATTAGCTCGGAGCGCAACGGGCCAGCCGGGACGGGGCCGGCTCCCCAGCGAGTACAGAGAAACAGCCAGGGGCTGGAACACTCCCGAGTTCTTCCACGCTGGCGCCGCCGGCGCGGCCGCGGTACGTATTCCCCGGGTTTTTCTTGACAAATACCTTCGCCGATACACTATCCTTGTTCAGCGCCGAAGGCGCGCCGCGGCCGTGGTTCATCGGTCGGGAAAATACAACCTATTCACCCCGTCCCGGCCGGGATTTTATCGGAAGCAGAGCGTAGCACTGCGGGAGGAGAAACGAT
>DAOSXE010000010.1 GCA_035380285.1 bacterium
CCCCTACTACGGCGCCTCCACCGACCTGCCCGTCACCAACCCCTGAGGGGGAGGGGGGCAGAGAGCAGAGTGCAGAGAGCATGGAGAGAAGCCCCTCCGCCACGGACCCTTTAGGGTTCAGGGTTCAGGGGGGGAGGCATGGAGCATAGAGACAGAATTCAGAATACAGAATTCAGTATTCAGTAGCCCTTCCCCCCTTCATGAACTTCATGTCCTTCATGGTAAGGAAAGCATAGGGCATAGAGCATGGAGCAGAGGGACGCTCAGCTCCTGAACCCTCTCATTCCCCCTCCGTGACCTCTGTGGTTCAACTCCCCTTCTGGCCCTTTTCCCTCAGGGGTTGTTGCAGGAATCGGGGTCGATCTTCGACCCGCCGTCCCAGGCAAAGGTGCAGCCGGTGACCAGGGTGGAGGAGACGTAGTAACAGCCCTGCACCCCGTAGTCCCCGGTGCTTTCGCCGTCCACGTAGCAGGCGCTCATCCGCCAGCAGTCGTAAAATCCGCTGACAGCGCAGGCGATCGCGGCACAGGAAGCGAGGTTGCAGCACCCCCGGAACCCGGCGCTGCCGCAGTCCCGGGCCTTGCAGCCGGTCAGGCTCGAAGTGCCCACGGAGGCATCGCCGTAGAACCCGGAGCCGGCCGCGTTCCGAGCCACGCAGCCGCTGAACACGACACTGTCGGCGGAAGCGGAATAGCGGAACCCGTGTCCGGTGCTTTCGACCGAGCGGCAGTCCCGGACGGTGACGTAGGCGGCGTTGACGGAAAAGTTGCCCTCGCCCGCCGGGGCCCCGTAACGGACCCGCAGACCTTCCACGGTGCAGTTGGGCGAATTGATTTCGAGTTTGTAGCTCCCGCTGAAGTCGATCGAGGTGAAATCGGCTTCGGCGCTGACGCGCCGGACGTTGTCGACGTCGATGTTCTGACCAACGGAATAGGTTCCGGCGGGTACGAAGACGCTGGCATAGACATCGCTTTCCAGGGCCGCGACCAGGTCGTTACCGTCGCCGGGCCGAACGACGTAGTCATAGAGCTTTTGCCCCCCGCCGGCGCCCCGGAGAGGGCTATCGCCCGCCTGCCCGAAGTATATCCGGGTGAAGCCCCGAACCGCCCAGAGGTTGGCGGAAGCACGGAAGACGGCGAAATCGGCGATCCCGTCGCCGGTATAGTCCCCGGGACTGGGTTCGTCGGCCGAAGCCCCGAAATAGATCTTGGTGTATCCCCGTACGGCCCACAGCCCCGAAGACGGCCGAAAGACGGCGACATCGTCGCGCGAGTCACCGTCGAAATCCGCCGCCGCCGCGGATGCCGGAATCGAAATCAATAACGCTGCCGAAACCGTCGCCAACCATCGCATCGTTCCCTCCCTTTGCTGCCGTTCGTTTCGCTCCGGCCGGATCGACCGCCGGAGAATACCCTGACATTACCCGTCTCAGCCGCGGCAACCGACCCGCCGGAAGCCGCCGAACCGATAATACCCGAACTCGATCCTTTGCGACAGTCCGGTCATGGAATTTCCGGGCGGCAACCCGACATCGATACAAAACCGGCGGGGACGATTTTTCGCTGACACCGCCGTCCGGTTATATTTTCCTTGCACTTCACCGCATCGTTTCTGAAACTCTGGAAATTCCGCGGACACGGGTCGCGGAACCTCGAAATGGGAATCGAAGCGATGGGCTTGAACATCCATGAAGCCGCCAAAATGGGCCGCGCGGACCTGGTCGCCCGGTTCCTGGACGCGGGAGTGAACGTGGAAGCGTTCGACGGGTTCGGGGAGGCCCCTCTGCACGCCGCCTGCCGCCGGGGACAGAGGGCGGCGGCGGCCCTGCTCCTGGACCGGGGGGCCGAAATCAACGCCCGGGACGAGATCGGCTCCAGCCCTCTGCGCGCCGCCAGCCGGATGGGCCACCGGGGGGTGGTCGAACTCCTGCTCGGCCGGGGAGCCCAGGTGGACATCCGCACCCGGGAAGGAGACACGCCCCTTCACGCCGCCGTCTGGTGGAACCATCGGGAAGCCGCCGAACTGCTGCTGGGCGCGGGAGCGGACGTCAACGCCCGCTGCCGGGACGGGATGACGCCCCTGCATCTGGCCGTCCTGGGAGGGCATACGGCGATGGCCGAACTTTTACTCGCTCACGGCGCTCAATTGAAAGCCAAGGGCAAGGAGGGGATGACCGCCCTCGAAATCGCCCGGTCTAAAAATCTCACCGAGATGATCGCGCTGTTGGAAAATCCGGCCGGGTCCCGAAAAGATCAGGAACCGCGCAAAGGCTTTCTGCGCCGGTTCCGACTCTCCCGCTTACTTTCGCCCGGAAGCCCGCAACCGCGGTGAAATTCCCCGAAAGTCGCAGCCGGAACCGCCGGAAACCGGCGTCTTCCCCTTCTCTTTTATTCCCGCCCGTCGCCGGACCCGCGGAACTCCCTCTGTTTCCGGTTCCAATAGGGGATAAGAAAGGGCACAGCGAACCAGACGGGGACGAACGCGAGCACCTTGAACGGGGCCGGGATCACCCACGCCGCCGCCCCCAGAACGGCCATGGCCGCCCAAAACCCGGCGGCGAGTCTCACCATCAACGCCCGTTCCCGCTTCCCGGCGGTGTTGCGGATACTGCACCAGGTGCCGACGATCCCGCCGATCAGGCCGAGCACCGCTCCGGCGATGCCGCCGACCAGTCCCCAGTCGGATGGACTCATGGCTTCATCTCCTCCCCGGGCGCCCCGGACGTTTTCGGTGACCGACGATCTCCGTTCCCCTCCCGGAGCGCCGGTTGCTTTCTTATTAGCACATCCGCGCCCGCGAACGCGAATTCTTTCCCGCGGACGGAGCCGGACCGGGTTCGGGTTTATCGGAGCAGGTGACCGGGGCACGCAAACGCGCTACCCTGACATCATGGCCACGACGCCGACTCCGCCACGGAAAACCCGTTTCGGGAAACAACGCCTCGCGGCCGGGGGAAGCCTCCTGGTCCTGGCGCTGCTCGCGCTTATCCTCCGCACCGCCGTCACGAACCCGCCGGGAGATTCGCTTAACGTCCTTTTGATCACCCTCGACACCACCCGGGCCGACCGCCTGGGCTGCTACGGCTGCCGTTGGGCCCATACCCCGGCCCTGGACGGCCTGGCCCGAGCCGGCTGGAAGTTCGAAAACGCCTTCACCCAGGTCCCCTTCACCCTTCCGGCCCACGCCACCATCCTGACCGGCCGCTACCCCGCCGGACACGGACTGCGGGACAATGAAAGCGGCGGTCTGCCCGGCGGCATCGGCACCCTTCCCGAAATCTTCCGGGAACACGGGTACGCCACCGCCGCCTTCGTCGCCAGCTTCACCCTGGATAAGCGCTTCGGCCTGGGACGCGGGTTCGACCTCTACGACGACCGCCCCGACGAATCCTCCCGGGGCCGGGAACTGCCCGCGAACACCGTAGCCGGTCGGGCGCTGGCCTGGATGGAGAAAAACGCCGGGCGTCCGTTTTTCTGCTGGATTCACTTCTTCGACCCGCATTTCCCCTACGACCCTCCGTCCGCATATCTCGGAGCGGGGATCGATCCCTACGACGGGGAAATCGCCTTCATGGACGCCCAGATCGGGCGCATCCTCGATTTCCTGGACCGGCGCGGTTTGAGCGGGAGAACCCTGGTCGTCGCCGCCGGAGACCACGGCGAAGCCCTGGGCGAACACGGCGAGAACGAACACGGCCTGCTGGTCTACGAAGGTTCGATGCGCGTCCCCCTGATCCTGCGGATCCCGGGCCGGACCGGGGGCATCGACGTCGGCCGGGCCGCCGGCCTGGTCGACCTGGCCCCCTCGGTTCTCGACGCCCTGGGGTGGCCCCTCCCCGCGGGCATGGCCGGGCAAAGCCTGCTGGACGACGGGAGCGGCCCCGGCGAGTGTTACGGGGAATCGCTCTTCGGCTTCTACAGCCACCGCTGGGCGCCGCTCTACAGCCTGACCACTTCCCGGTGGCGCTACATCCAGGGCTCCGAAGCCGAACTTTACGACCGCCGGAGCGATCACGCCGAGCGGATCAACCTGGTTTCCCGGCGGCCGGAGACGGCGGCGGCGATGGCGCGGCGTTTACACGAAATCAGAGGCGCGGCGGCCCCCCCGGCCCCGGCCGAGCCCGGCGGGGAGATCGAAACGGTCCGGCGGCTGCGGGCGCTGGGCTACCTGGGCGCGGGAACGCGGGCGCCGGACGCGCCGGCGGCGGACCGGCCGGCGCCCGCACCGCGGGAGATGGTGGCCGTGCACAACGACTGCCGGCGCGCGCGCCGGCTTCTCGATCTCGGCCGCTCCCGGGAAGCCGTCGATCTCCTGGCCCCCCGGTCGAAGCTCGATCCCGCTTCGCCGACGGTCCTGGAACTGCTGGCCGAAGGCTGCCTGGCCCTGGGCGATATCGACCGGGCCCGTAACTACTTCGAAGGCGCCCTGACGGGCGGCGCCGGAGACCGGGCGATCCTGGCCGACCTGGGAACGGTGGCCCTCTACGCGGGAAGGTTCTCCGAAGCGGCGGAGATTCTCGGGAAGGCCCTGGATCTTCCCGGCGACGACCGCGAACCCCGGACGCCCTCCGGCGTCTCCCGCGTCGAAATCAAGATACGGGTAAACCTGAGCGCCGCCCTGATCGAGACGGGGCAGCTGGACGAAGCGGAGTTTCACTGCCTGCGGGCGCTGGGGGACGCTCCCGAGCTCCCCCAGGCCGGCAACTGCCTGGCGCGCATCCGGGCGCTGCGAAAGGAAGCCGGCCCAAAGCCGCCGGCTACGGCTGGACCCGCCCCCGGCCGAGAAGCTCCCCGTCCTCTTGGCGGGAAAAGAAAAAACGGGCAAGCTGGAATCCAGCCGCCGGAAAACTCAAAACCCCGGGTCGGAACGCGGCCGGGAGGAGGCGAACAATGAAACGCACGATCGTGAAGATAGACCGGGAACTCTGCAACGGGTGCGGGAAGTGCGTCACTCCCTGCGCCGAGGGGGCCATCGCCCTGGTCGACGGAAAAGCGCGGGTGGTGAAGGAAGCACTGTGCGACGGGGCCGGCTTCTGCCTGGGGATCTGCCCCACCGGGGCCCTGACCCTGGAGGAACGGGAAGCTCCCGCCTTCGACCCCGGACTGGCGCGGAGGGAGGAAGAGCGCCGAGGCAAGCGGGTGTTGGCCGAAACCTGCCATCTCTGCGGGAACAACGAGGAGGAGACCCCGCTCCTCCCCCTGCGCAGCGGCGGCCGTAGCCTCTGGGTCTGCGTCCGCTGCCTCCCTTCCCTCATCCACGGCTGAAAAGGAAGCGGAAACGGTCTTGACGACTCCGGGAGGGGCGCCTGCTTTTTCGGAACGCGGTTCCGTGCCCCTTGCCCAGCTCCTCGCTAAACTTAATTTCGGTTATTTAAGATCGTTAAATATTAATTATTGCACAATACTTATGGATTTTATTATATTGAGGCATAAGAACGTTTCGCTGCCGGCCCGGCATGCAAGGGAAAACTATCGAAGCCCGGAGATATTGATCTTTCATATTTTCGATAGTATATTTTAATTGTCGGACGCGACTACAACACATCGACGATATTTGTGAGTCGATTGTTTGTATCTGGCAACGACGGCGAGGGGGGCGAGGCTGGGGCCAACTCCGCTCCGGACGGCAGGGGCGGAAAGGAGGCGGACCATGACGCTGCACGAAGCGGTCAAAGCCGGACTGACGCCCACGGTCAAAAAACTCATCGAGCAGGGCGCGGACGTCAACTCCCGCGACTGGAACAAGGAGACCCCGCTCCACGCCGGGTGCCGGGTGGGCCACAAGGAAGTGGTGGAGGTTCTGCTGGACAGCGGGGCCGATATCAACCACCGCGACGAGATCGGATCCTCGGCGCTGCGAGCCGCGGCCCGCAACGGGCACGTGGACCTGGTGCGCCTCCTCCTGGGCCGGGGGGCCAAGGTCGACATCCGGACCGAGGACGGGGCCACTCCGCTCCACGTCGCCTGCTGGCTGGGTTGGAAACAGGTGGCGGAGGCGCTGATCGAGGCGGGGGCGGATCTCGACGCCCGTTGCGACGACGGCGCCAGGCCCCTGCATCTCACGGTCCTGGGGAACCGGAAGGAAGTGGCCGAACTCCTTGTCCGCCGGGGGGCGGCGGTGAACGCCAAGGGCCTGGACAATTCCACCCCCCTGGAAGTCGCGGAAAACCGCGGCATAAAGGACATGGCGGAATTCCTGAAGGAGATCGTGGGACCGCCCCGGAAACGTCCCTTTTTCCGCCGCATCCTGGCCCGGGCCTGAAAGATTCGCTCCCCGGGCGAGCCGGTTTTTGAATAAAATCAACCCGGCCCCGTCAAAAAGGGTGAACGCGATACCAAGGAGTGGTCCATGAAGCACCTGGGAGCGATCGCGGCGGCCGCCTTCCTGCTGGCGGCGGGGACGGGACGGGCCGACCCGCCTCCTCCCCCCGGCGGAGGGGGAGGCTACCACTGCGGGCATTACGGACAATGCGGCCCGGTGCCGCCGCCGCCCTGTCCGCCCGTCTGGGGACCGAACCCCGGTTGGAACCGGCATTGGTACCAACGCTATCCGGTCCCCTGCCCCGTCTACGTCTACCCGGGCCCGCAGCCGCCCGGGCCCCGGCCGTGGCCGGCCGCCTGGAACTGGGGCCCCTACCCCTGGGTTTGCGTCGGGACCGGGCCGGCCGGGGCCTGCTGGGGCCGGTAAACGGGCCGACCGCGACGCGCGGGGCCGAGAATTCATTTCCCGAAAGCCGCATTCCCGGCTAGAATCCGGGCGGTGAACGTTTCCTCAAGTTCAGCCGACGGAGTTCGACCGTTTATGCCCGGGATCCCCGATTCGCCCGCCGGTATCCTCATCGGCCAGGGGGCGGCGGTTCAGATGATGGCCCTCGGCCTCCTGGTGCTGGCCGCCCACCTCGGCGGCAAGCTCTTCAACCGCCTGCGGTTGTCGGAAGTGACCGGCCAGCTGATCGGGGGCGCCCTGGTCGGGCCCTACGCCCTCCACCTGGCCGGGGTCCTCCCCGGAGCTTCCGGCGGCCTCTACGACGACGCCCTGCACGCCTTTCACTTTTTCATCTTCGTTTTTCTAAGCGTGGTCGCCTTCGGGATCGGCGAGGAACTCCACGTCACGCGTATCCGCAAGGTCGGCCGGGCAGCGCTGGTCATCTGCCTGATCCAGGCGGCCCTGACCTGGTTCGCGATCAGCGCCGCCTTTTTCCTCCTGGCCGGCTTCGATATGGTGGACGCCCTTCTGATCGGATCGATCGGCATCGCCACCGCCCCGGCGGTGACCTTCGTGCTCATGAATCAACTGAGGATCGAAGGACGCCTCCGCCACGTCCTGGGGAGCATGGTCGTTCTCGACGACTTGATCGAGGTGGTGATTTTTTCCCTGTTGCTGCAGATTTCCCTGCGCCGGCTCCACCCCGAAGCCGGGACCGGCCTGAGCGCCCTGTTTCCGGTGGCGCGGGAAGTGGCCCTGGCCGCTCTGGTGGGATTCGCCATCTACCTGGTTCTCCGGCTGCTGGTCCGGCGGCGGGCCATCATTCTCGAAACCGAATCCGACCATCGCCCCCGCGACGAGGGCTTTCTCCAGCGCATCCTGGCCGAACACCCCTCGCCGTCGGCGGAAATCTTCCTGGTGGTCATGGGGGTCGTAGCCCTGGGGGCGGGCTGGGTCTACTATCAGCATTGGCCGTTTCTGATCACCGCCACCTTCGCCGGGTTCCTGGTCGCCAATTTCCACTCCCACGCCATCTTCGATTCTCTCAAAATCGACCACATCACCCCCGTCCTCAACCTCGGCTTCTTCGCGCTGATCGGATCCGGAATCGACCTTTCCTCTCTCGGGGGGGGCCTGGCCTGGATGGCGGGGATGTACGTCCTCACCCGGATGACCGGAAAAATCGCCGGAACCTGGATCGGATGCCGGATCATGGGGGAGGAACGCAAGATAACCGCCTGCCTGCCCAGCTTGATGCTCCCCCAGGCGGGCGTGGCGGCAGTGGAAGCGGTCTACGCCGGCGCCGTGCTCGGCCGGCCCGAGTTCGCCGCCATCATCCTCCCGGCGATCGTCTTCTTCGAGGTGGTCGGGGTTTTCCTGGTCGATCGGGGGCTGCGAAGGTGGCGGAGCTGGGTAACGGGGGAAGAAGAGGAGATGCGCCGTCTGTCTCCCCGGGTGGGGCTGGCCGAATCCGCCCGACGGCTCCTCGACCTCCTGCCCGAGGAGTTCGTGCGGCTCGATCTCGGGGGAGAAACCAAGCAGGACGTGATCAAGGAACTGGTCCACCACGCCCGCTCAGTCTCCGACCAGCATATCGACCTGGCTCAGGCCCTGCAGGTGCTGGGAGAACGGGAGCGCCTCAACACCACCGGCATGGGCCACGGCATCGCCATCCCCCATTGCCGCCTGATGGGGCTGGACCGTCCGGTGCTGGTCTTCGGCCGTCGCAGTCCGGGCGTGGACTTCGGCGCTCCGGACTACCTGCCCTGCGACCTCTTTCTGCTGGTCCTTACCTGCGCCCGGGACCCGGCCGCCCACCTGCAGATCCTCTCCATCGCCGCCCATATCCTGGGCAATGCCCACGTCCGCGAAGAGCTGCGGGCGGCCCCCCAACCCCGCGATTTCATCGCGGTGCTGCGCGACCTGGCCGACCAGACCGAGCGCGCCGGCTTTCCGGAACCGTAATCCCGCCGTCATGACCGCCTTGAGGCGAAAAAAACACTTGATTTCCCCAATTATCGTAATATATAGATATTTGGATGATAGAACAACCGGGGCCGGACGTCCCGGACAACCGTCAACCGGAAGGGAGGAACGATATGTACGCTTTACCCGCTTTCGCGGCCGGCGCCGTCGCGGCCGCCGCCGTCTTCGTCTACGTTATGCGCAACTTCATGATCAAGACGGTCAGGATCGAGGCGACCTTCGAGGACGTCTGCCGCCGGCTGGGGGATGCCGTCACCTCGGTACCGGGCTGGGGCCTTCCCCTGCCCGACTGGGATTTCTACTCGGTGGTCTCCAGCAAACACGCTTTCTCCAACGTGGTCAAGAAACGGCTCTTTTTCGTCTGCAAGTCCCTTTACGCCAACCGCATCGTCGATAGACACCCGTGGATGGGAGCGATGATGCCCTGCACCTGGGCGGTCTACGAAACCGGGAACGGCGACGTCTTCATCTCCAAAATGAACATCGGGCTGATGAGCAAAATGTTCATGGGCTCCATCATCGGCTCCACCATGACCAAGGTGGCCGAGGAAGAACACCGGATCCTGACCGCCCTGAACCGCCTGCTGGAGGCTCCCGCGGAAGAAGCGGTTAAACCGAAAACCGAAGAACGGCCCGGCGCCGCCGCTTGATCCGGAGGAGTTCATGAAAACCAGGGACGTCGTCATCATCGGAGGAGGCCCGGCGGGGCGGATCGCCTGCCGGAAGCTGCGCGCCGCGGACCGGAACCTCTCGGTAACCCTGATCAAGGACGAGGAGATCAACGTCAACCGCTGCGCGCTCCCCTACGGTCTGACCGCGGAAAAACCGATCGCGGCTTTCCAGATCCCCAACACCCTGATCACCGAGGTCGGCGCCGAACTCCTGGTGGATACGGTGGTTTCGCTCGATCCCGCCGCCGGGCGCGTGACGACCGCCTGCGGCGAAACCGTCGCCTACGGGTCGCTGCTCCTGGCCGCCGGCTCCCGGCCGCTGATCCCATCGATCCCGGGGGCGGGAGCGGACAACGTCACCGGAGTCCGGACGCTCCGCGATCTGACCGCCCTGCGCGAATTGACGGCGGCGGGGACCCGCGCCGCGGTCGTCGGCGGCGGGTACATAGGAATCGAACTGGCCGCGGCCCTGCGCGCGGCCGGGTTGGAGGTTACCCTGATCGAACGGGAAGATCGGTTGCTCCCGGCGACGTCGGAACCGGAACTGGCGGCCGTGGTCGAGGAAGTCCTGGTCGGAAAGGGCGTGCGCGTGAAGACCGGGGGCGCGGTCACCGGGTTCCCGGAAACCGCCGGGCGGGCGGCGGGGGCGGACACCTCCGACGGCGAAACGGTCGAAGCCGATTTCGTGGTGCTGGCCCTGGGGGTCGTCCCCAATTCCGAACTGGCGGCCGCGGCCGGGATTCCGGTATCGGCCGCGGGCATCGTCGTGGACGAACGCCTGCGGACCGGCGCCGAGAACGTGTACGCGGCCGGAGACTGCGCGACCAAACGCTCCCTGGCGGGCAATTTCCCGGTCAGGGGAGAATTCGGAACCAACGCCGTCTTCATGGGCCAAGCGGCCGCGGAGAACATCCTGGGCCGAACGACCGTCTTTCCCGGCGTTACCAACGCCAGCGCCTCGGCGGTCTTCGGCTGGTCGATCGGGTCGGCCGGACTGACCGAATCCCAGGCACGGGAAGCGGGGATGGACGTCGTTACCGGCTACTCCGAAGTCCCCGACCGGTATCCGATGATGGCGGGCGGAGCCCCGGTGCGCACCAAGCTGGTCTTCGATCGCCGAACCCTGGCCCTGGCGGGGGGAAGCGTTCTCCGGAGCGGTCCGAGGGCGGCGGACGATGCGGATTTCCTCTCCTTCGCCATCCAGACGAGAGCGACCCTGCACGACCTGGAGCGCTTCCAATACGCCACTCATCCCGAACTGGCGGCCAAGCCTTCCGACAATTCCATCGTCTTCGCCTGCCGGAACGCGCTGAGGAAGTGATCGGGCGCGACGGACCGGCTCAGCCTCCGGGGGCGAAAGCAGCCGCGACGAAGCCGGCGCCATCGTCCATGCCGGGGCGCAGCGAACGGTCGGTCACCTTCCCTCCCGGTGGATCGAAGAGACAGCTGACCGATTCGGCGGGGACAAACCCGGCGGCGGCGGCCAGGCCGCGGACCGCCGCGGCGCCGTACAGCCGGGCCGAGGAATAGAACCGGTGTCCGGCGCGGGCCTTGCTCTCGTAGAGACGGCCCCAGGGGCCGGCGGCGGGGACGAAGCCCAGGACCAATTTCCCTTCCTTTTTTACGACCCGCCGGCATTCCCGAAGGGACCGGGCCGGGTCGTCGAGAAAGCAGATGGTGACCACCATCAGAACTCCGTCGAAAGCGCCGGCCGCGAACGGGAGTTCCTCGCCGCCCCCCCGGACCGCGCGGATTCCCCGGGCCGCAGCCCGGACCAACATGGAAGCGGCGGGGTCGAGGCCATCGGCCACGGAAAGCGCGGAGGCGAAACGGCCCGTTCCCACCCCCACTTCCAGCCAGCGCCCCTCCCGGGCCCCCATGACCCTGTGCAGCGCCGCCACCTCGAGGTCGAATATGGCCCGGCCCCGGGCGGAATCGAACCAACGGTCGTATTCCCGGAAAAAACGCTGGAACGGGCCCGCGGGCGCAGAGGGCGACGCACTCACTTCTTTTCCCCCCTTCCCAGAAAATCATCCATATACGCTTCCCGCCAATGGCAGAAATACCCCCATTCGTTGTCGGCGTATTTCCCCACTCGCGGCTGTTCCTCTCCATCTTTCCCCGGCGGCAGCGGCGCTTTCCCCTTCAGGCATTCGTAGGCTCGCAGGACGTTGCGGAAGGCGCGCAGAGCCTCTTCGTCGCCCGGATTTTTGTCGGGATGGAAGCGCAGGGCCTGCGTCCAGAACGCCCTCTTGACTTCGGCCGGCCCCGCCCCGGGGCCGACCCCCAGGATCCGGCGGGCGCGTCGTTCGTTCTCCCGGATCCGGCCGAGCTCTTCGCGGAAGGAAGGTTCGTTCACGGAGCTCCCTCCTTCCGCAACCGGGCTCCGGAAATAAAACCCAGCAAGTCGCGAACCAGGGCGGGGCGCGTCAAGCAATAGCAGCGCTGCTTGCCCTTCTCCTCGAAATCGACCAGTCCCTCCTTCCTCAAGACCGACAGGTGCTGCGAGAGGTTGGGTTGGGAAACCTCGAGCAGGTCGCGGATGGCGCCGACGCAGCTCGGCCCCTCGGCCAGCCGGGCCAGGATCTCCAGTCGGGTCGGGTGCGCCAAGGCCCGGAGCAACTGAGCGTGGCGGCGGCGGTCCGTCTTCATGGTCGCAGTGCTTCGCTTAATATCATCATATTAGAATATTAGCATGTATCGCCGCCGTCTCCACGGATTTTTCGCGACAATCGCAGCGGACCCGGAAACCGAAAAGCGATGGAACCGCTGAGACCAGGGCTTTCTTCAAGATATCGCGGGTGGAATTTGTCATTTAATACCTTGCCGGAGTCTCCCGGAGCGTTTAAACTTTAAAAAGGCGGGCTTAAACGGCCGATGCCGCCCATGCGCAGGAAACCCGACAACAAAGACCGGAGCCGCCCGGCGGCGGCGGAACTAGGGGACGGTCTCGACGTCCCGGCGGCGCTCGCGCTCGCCGGGGTGGGGGCGTGGGAAGCCGACCCCGCGACCGGGATGCTGGGCTGCTCGCCGGAAACCGCCGCCCTCTTCGGCGGTTTCTCCTCCGCCGCGGCGGTTCCCCTCGCTCAGGTCCTGGCCCGCGTCCACCCCGACGAACGCGGACGCGCCGAAAAATTCTTCGCCGAGACCGGGTCCGGGAAGCGGGAACTCGAGTGCCGCCTGATGCTCCCGGACGGCTTGACGCGATGGGTCAAGATCATCGGGTCAGGGCGCGCTCCCGGGCGGGGGGGCGCAAACCGCTCCGCCGGGGTGGCCTTCGACATCAGCGAACGAAAAGCGGAGGAGGCCGGACGCGGCCGGCTCAACGCCACCCTTCAGGTCATCCGCGAGCTCGAACAACTGATCACCCGGGAAGAGAGCCGGGAGGAACTGGCCCGGCAGGCCTGCCGGATCCTGGTCGGCCGCCTGGAAATCGCCACGGTCTGGATCGCTCTCCGGGACCAGGACGGCCGCGCCGACTTCGTCGCCGACGCCGGATTCGGAGAGGATTTCGACCCCGTGCGCCGGGAACTGAAAGCGGGGGAGTGGCCCCGCTGCGCCCGGCGCGCGTTCGCCACCGGGGAAATCGTGGTCGAAACCGACCCCGCCGCGAACTGCCGCGGTTGTCGCCTCTGCGGACCCAACCGGGAACTGGCCCGGGTCTGCCTGCGCCTGCCCCACGGGGATCAGATCTACGGGGTGCTGGTCGCCTCTCTTCCCGCCGGCTATGCCGGGGACCGGGAGATTCGGGAACTTTTCCTGGAACTGGGGAACGATATCGGTTTCGCCCTCTTTCAGAACCTGCGGCGACAGCGGCTCGATCTCCAGGGAGAGATCCTGGCCGGAATCGACGACATGGTCACGATCACCGACCTGGAAGGAAATATCGTTTACGTCAACAAGGCCGAATGCCGCCAGCTGAGGAAGTCCGAAAACGACCTGGTCGGCAGTTCCATCGAGAGTTTCGGAGACGATCCCCGCCGGGGAGCGACCCAGCGGGAGATCCTGGAGACGACCCTGCGCGAGGGCAAGTGGTCGGGGGAGGTGATCAACACCACCCGGGACGGCGCGGAGATCGTGGTCGACTGCCGCACGTCGGTACTGAGGGACGAAAGCGGGCGGCCGCGCTACCTCTGCGGAATCGGCCGCAACATCACCGAGCGCAAGCGGATGGAGGAATCCCTGAGGAAGGAAGTGGCCTTCACCCGCGCCGTCTTCAACAGCGCCGCCGAGGGTCTCTGCCTCTACCGGGAAATTCCGGAGCACCCCTTCATGAAGTTCGGCACCTGGAACCGCCGCATGGTCGAGATCACCGGCTACACCATGGAGGAGATCAACCGCCTGGGATGGTACCGAGCCCTCTTCCCCGGCGCCGGCGAGGGCGACGCGGCCTGGAGATGGCTGAAGGCGGTCCGGGAAGACGAGTCCGCTTCCGGGCGCGAGTGGAGCATCACCCGCAAGGACGGCCGGAAACGGATCGTGACCGTCTCCGTCTCGGTGGTGGACCCGCAGGCCGACCCCGTTTACATGCTGGCTCTGATCAACGACGTCACCGAGCGCGCCCGGGCCGACGCCGCCCTCAAGGAGGGAGAGGAGCGCCTGCGGGCGGTTCTCGAAAACCTGGGGGACGGAGTCTTCGTCCACACCCTGGACGGCCGGATGGCGCTGGTCAACAAGGCCGCCTGCCGGGCCACGGGCTATTCGCGCGAAGAGCTGCTGAAACTCACGGTCTCCGACATCGACGCCGGCAGCCGGGACCGCAACGATCAGAACCTGATCTGGAAGCGCCTGGAGAAAGGCGATACCGCTTTCCTGGAAGTCGTCCACCGGCGCAAAGACGGCTCCACCTACCCCGCCGAAGTGCACCTGACCCTGATCACGCTGGCCGGCCTGCCCACCATCCTGGGCGTGGCCCGGGACGTCTCCGAGCGCAAACATATAGAGGAAACCCGGAGGCAGATGGAGGCGCAGATCCAGCAGACGCAGAAGTTGGAGAGCCTGGGGGTGCTGGCCGGAGGGATCGCCCACGACTTCAACAATATCCTGGTCGCCATTCTCGGGAACGCCGACATCGCCCTGCACGAACTGCCCCCGGAGAACCGGGCCCGGCACAACCTCCAGGCGGTGGTCAAGGCCTCCCGGCGCGCGGCCGACCTCTGCCGGCAGATGCTGGCCTACTCGGGACGGGGCAGTTTCGTCATCGAAAGCGTCGACCTGGGGGAGCTGATCGAAGAAATGGTGGAACTGCTCAAAGCCTCGATCTCCAAAAAAATTTTCCTCCGGCTCGAGCTGGCCGATTCGATCCCCCCTCTCCTGGCGGACGCGACCCAGATCCGCCAGGTGGTCATGAACATGGTGGTCAACGCCGCCGAGGCCATCGGGGACGAAAACGGCACCATCACCATCGCGGCGGGCGAAGCGGCCGAGCTTCCCGAACACCGCTACCCCTTCTCCGGCCCGGAGACGCCGGCGGATACATACGCCTTCCTGGAAATCGCCGACACCGGCGCGGGGATGGACGACGAGATCCGTTCCCATATCTTCGAACCGTTTTTCTCCACCAAATTCACGGGTCGGGGGCTGGGGCTGGCGGCGGTGCTGGGCATCGTCAGGGGCCACGGGGGAGCGATCGCCATCGCCAGCAAACCGGGGCAAGGGACGCGCTTCACCGTGTTTTTCCCCGCGGAAGAGAGCGGGACGGCGCCCGGCGCCGACGCGGTCGATGCCGGCGGTGGGGAAACGGGCTGGCGCGGGAGCGGCAAGGTGCTTCTGGTCGACGACGAAGCCATCGTCCGCGAAGTCTCGGGGAATATCCTGGCCAACCTCGGATTCGAAGTGATCACCGCCGCCACCGGAACCGAGGCGCTCGAGATCTTCCGCCGCCACCGGGCCGAGTTCGCCTTCGTACTCGTGGATCTGACCATGCCCGCCATGGACGGCGTGGAAACGCTCAAGGAACTCCGGGAGATCGACCCGAAGGTCAGAGCGATCATCTCCAGCGGCTATACCGAGGCCGACCTCAGGCACCGGTTCGAGGATGCCCCGGCGCCCGGGTTTATTCAGAAGCCCTACTCCCTGGACGAACTCGGCGCCGCCATCCGCCGACTCCTCGGCCCCGCCGACGAAGAAACGTCCTAGGGTCTCAGGCGCCGGGGAAGGATGCCAGATCGACCAGGCCCGCCTTCTCCGCCAGAACGTAGATCGTGGTCAGACCTCCCACCGCCACCATCACCAGCCCTGCGGCGAAGAGCGCCCGGGAGCGGCCTCGGGAGAAATGGAGGAGAATGATCCCGGGCAGCAGCACGAAGAGGGTCGATTCCCCCACCCCTCCGACGATATCCAGGGCGCCCAGAAATATATCGGGGCACAGCAGCGCGATAACCAGCGGAGGCACAAACGCCAGCGCCGCGATCAGCCAGGCATTGTCGGACCGGAGGTAGGTGTTGGAGAGATCGCGGACGAACCCGTGGAGACCGGTGCCGTTGGCCATGTAGGAAGCGGTTACGGAAAGAATGGCGAAGACGAAGCCGGAGACGAGAAAAAGGCGGGAGTGGAGCAGAAAGGACATGGGGACGTTGGCCGGGACCTGGTGCAGGAAACCGGCTTCGATCGTGGCTTCGGCCGTCCCCAGGCGCGGCAGAGACCCGAGTACGATGGTGACCCAGACCAGGTTGATGATCAGCCCCAGGAATATCCCGATGAAAATGGCCTTTCGGGTGGCGGCCCGATCGTGGCCGAGACTGCGCGAGACGGTGGGGATGAGGTTGTGAAAGTGGAAGGCGGAGATGGCGATGGGAAGCCCGATCGGAAAACAGTTCCAATCGGCCGCCCGGAGAAGCCCGGGGTCGAAGCGCCGGGACCCTGATCCGACCAGGAGGGCGAAACAGATCCAGACGGAAACGATCACCAGCACGTTTCCCTTGCGGTAGATGCCCCCCCCGAAGAGAACCAGAGCGGTGGTGACCGCGAAGTACAGAACCGTAACCGCGGGTTTGCTTACGGGCAGGCGGAAGAGGTGGTCGACCATCGTCGCCATTCCGCTCAGGTAGGCGGTCAACACGCCGTAGAGGAGCACCAGATTGCAGGCGATGGCCAGCCACTTTCCCGCCGGCCCCAGTTCCCTGCCGTAGAACCAGGGGATGTCGAAGGTATCGTTGCGGGCCTCCCCGATCTTCTGGGCGATGATGAAGGCCGACGCCAGCATCACCGCCCAGGCCAGAACGATTCCCGCCAGGGCGGGGACAAAACCGGCGAGACCGTATTTGACCGGGAGAGCCAGCACCCCCACCCCCAGGCAATTCCCCAGGACCAGGAACGATACCGAAATAATCGGGAGTTGGGCGTTTCGACGCATGTCTTCGGGCGGACCGGGAATGCCGACGGGCCCGTCAGGAAATATCGAGCACCCGATCGAAACCGGCCACGGTAAAAACTTTCTTGGTGAAGGGGCTGGTGTTGACGATGGCGAACCCCGCGGCAGCCGAAGAACCGGTCAGCAGGCAGAAGCGAAGGAAGGCGGAAGCGATGTATACGACCTCCCCCAGGTCGAAGACGACCCGGGCCGGGGATGCCAGCGCTTCGATCCGGGCGGCAACCGCCGCCGCCGCCGCCTCGCTGGCGGGAGCGTCGAGACGACCCCGGAAGAAACAGGTGAGTACCCCGGCCTCGGCGTCGAACTCGCATCTGACGATATTATCCATCGGCTTCCCCCCCTTCTCCGTTGCCGGACCCCATGATCTCATCGGCGCCGACCGCCCCGTTCAGGTACTTTTCGGCCGGGGTTTCCACCCACTCCCGGTTTTCGCGTCGGCGGCAGACCCGCTTGATGTTGATCAGGTTCCGGGCGGTGATGTTTTCGGTGGTGATGTTCTTGCCCCCGGCTCCGCAACCGAGGGTGAACGAAACCGGGAGCCGGTTGAACATCCCCCCTACCGCTCCCTGGGACGAGGGGGTGTTGACCACGATCCGGCCGGCGTTCATCAACTCCGCGAACTCGCGGATCCGGGATTCGTTTTCGGAGTAGATACTGGCGGTGTGGCCCACCCCGCCCCGGTAATTCAGGTCGATACAGAGTTTAAGCGCGGCGGAGAAATCGGGACGGACGTAGAAAGCCAGGAGAGGCGCCAGGATTTCCCCGGAGAGCGGATACTCCTCACCGGCCTCCTCCTGCGGGGCCAACAGCAGGACGGTGCCGGCGGGAACGTCGATGCCGGCCATCTCGGCTATCCTGGCGGCCGATTGTCCGACGATCGCGGGGTTCATCAGGCCGGTATCGGCCCGAACGGCCGCGGCCGCCACCCGGACGGTCTGTTCCGGATCGAGAAAATACCCTCCCCGCCGTTCGAATTCGGACCGGACCCGCGCGGCGGTCTCTTCCTCGACCACGACGGCCTGTTCGCTGGCGCAGATGGTTCCGTTGTCGAAGGTTTTGGAGAGGATTATGTTCTCCACCGCGAAAGCGATATCGGCGCTCTTCTCCACGAAAACCGGAACGTTGCCCGATCCCACTCCGATAGCGGGAGTCCCCGAACTGTAGGCGGCCCGGACCAGGCCGGGACCGCCCGTGGCCAGCACCAGGGCCAGGCGGGGGTGGGACATGAGGGCATGGGTCAATTCCCGCGAACTTTCGGTGATCCACTGGATGCAGCCTTCCGGGGCGCCGGCCGCGAGGGCGGCGGCAGAGCAGACGCGGGCGGCGGCGGCGCAACACTCGACGGCGGCGCGGTGGGGGCTGATGATGATGGGGTTGCGGGCCTTCAGCGAGATCAAGATCTTGAAGATCACCGTCGAGGTGGGGTTGGTGACGGGGATAATCCCCAGAATCGGGCCCAGGGGTTGGGCGATTTCAATGATGCCGGTTTCGGCGTCCTCGGAGATGACGCCCGCGGTTTTCTCGTGGCGGATATCCCGGTAGACCAGCAGGGCCGCGACCACGTTCTTGAGAACCTTGTGCTGCCACACTCCCTTGCCCGTTTCTTCCCAAGCCAACCGGGCCAGGGTTATCCGGTTTTCCAGGGCCGCCCGGGCGACCGCTTCGACGATGCGATCGACCGCGGCCTGGTCGAGCTGATTGAATTCGGCGGCGGCCAGAGAGGCCCGGGCCAGCAGTTCCTCGGCCATAACTTCGGCATCCGACATCCAACACCTCCGGCGGCTTTATCCCTATGCCGGATTGTACGGCGGGCGGCGGCGGCCGCGCAAGATCATTGTCGCCCGGCCCCGGCGCCGGACGAACCGGGAGTCAATCTCCGGTATGCGCCGGGGGGCCGAACCAGGCTCCGTAGATCCGGGCGTAGTCTCCCGAAGCTTCCAGCCGATCCAAGGCCCGCCCGAGTTCGTCCGCCAATTCCCGGTTTCCCTTGCGGACGGCGATCCCGTAATCCTCGCGGCCGATCTCCCTTTCCACGATCCGCACCGACGGATCGGGACCGGCCGACGCCGCGGCCAGAATATGCTGATCGATCAAAACGGCGTCGGAAAGATTCCCTTCCGGGTTCAGCCCCCGCAGAAGGCTCTCGATCGAGTCGTAGGTCTTGATTTCGCCGTCCAGGTTGCGGCGCGCCCACCGTTCCCCGGTCGTTCCCCGCATCACTCCCATGACGCCGCCCCGGAACCCCCGGGCGAACTCGCGCGAGTCCCAGGCGAACCCGGGCCGGACGGCGACCGCCAGCCGGGTGGTGAAGTAAGGCCGGGTGAAATCCACGAAATAGGAGCGGCGTTCGGTTATGGACATCGCCGCCAGAACGGCGTCGGCCCGGCCCTCCGCCAGCATTTTCGCGTACACCGCGACGTCGAAGGGCTCCGGCAGCCACCGGACCTCCGCCCCCAGGGCGACGCCCAGGGCGTTGCCCAGGTCGATATCGAATCCGCCGAGACGGCCGTCACGAAGGAAGGCGAAGGGAGGAGAGTTCGGATCCACCAAAAACCGTATGACCTTGCCCTCCGCGGGGGAAGGCGCCGGCGGCGAACCGGCCGGAGCTAAACCCAGAAACAGGGCGGCAACCATCGCGAACGTTTTCACGGCATCCTCCTCATGATCCGGTTTATCGCTCGAATAAAGTATAACGCAACCCGGGCGCGGCGGAAACGATTCCCGGAGCGGGGCGGACAAACGGCCTTCTCTTTCTCCCGGAAGCACGTGCTCCGCACGCTACACTCGGTTGTTCGAATACTGTACGGAGGCGGGACCGAAGTGTTCAACATTGAAACATCCCCGGCCGGAGCAGCGTCAAAGAACCGGGCAGGTTCCGCCTTTCCCCGGCCGCCGCGAACGTTATTTTTGCCGATCCGCGCAACAATACCGCTGCTTTCACCGGCGCCGCCGGTTCCCGGCACAATTCTTGCTTTAGACTAAGCGGGGGTAGCTTATGTTTTCCCGGGCGGTCAAATCGGCGACGGCGCTTCGCGCCGGGCTGGCGTTGCTGATGATGGCGGCGGGGACGGTTGCGTCCGGGCCCGGGGAAGCGGCGGGAGGGTTGATCCGGCCGGCCGATCTCGTCTACCGGGGAGCCTTCCGCCTGCCGGGGCCTGAGGGAGAAACGGGATGGGCCTGGGGGGGAAACGCCCTGACCTACTGTCCCGCCGGCGATCCCGGCGGCCCCGCCGACGGGTACCCCGGCTCCCTCTTCGGAACCGGGCACGACTGGTATCAGAAGGTCTCCGAGATCGGCATCCCCATACCGGTGATCTCCCCCGACAAGAACCCGGAAGATTTGAACACCGCGACCACCCTCCAGCCTTTCACCGATATCCGCGGTCTGCTGTTCGGAGAGTTCGAAATCCCCTACGCCGGGCTGGAATATCTCCCGGCCGGCGGCGGCCGCGACCGGGGACGGCTGTATGTTTCCTGGCATCAACATCTGCAGATCTCGCCCCACTATCCCACCCACGGACAATGCGAACTCGATCTCTCCGCCCCGGCGGCGGCGGGGCCGTGGTATATCGGAGACTACGACACCTACAGCACCACCGATTACCTTTTCTCGGTTCCTCAGGCCTGGGCCGACGCCCACCTCGGGGGCCGGTGCCTGGCCACGGGGAGGATGAGAGACGGAGGCCAGGGGGGACAGGGGCCCTGCATCTTCGTCTGCGCCCCCTGGCAGGAAGGAGATCCCCCCGCCCCCGGCGCGTCCCTCGCGGCCGTTCCCCTGCTGCTGTACTCGACCAGTTACTGGGACGACCCCCACGGGGGCGCCTATACGATGGACCGGTATCACCACTCCGACATGTGGCCCGGGGCGGCCTGGATGACGGCGGGCGGGAACGCTGCGGTGGTTTTCGCCGGGACCAAGGGCCGGGGCGATTGCTGGTACGGCAACGAGAACGGGCCCTGCCTCGACTGCGATAACCGAGGCTGGTGGAGCACGTATTTCGACGGAGAAATCGTATTTTTCGATCCCGGCGACCTGGCGGCGGTGGCGGCGGGGGAGATGGAACCGTACGAACCGCAACCCTACGCGGTCTTAAACATCGACGACGTTCTCTACCACGTCGATTCCCCGCAGATGTACGACCACGTCAAGGCCGTCGCCTGCGACCGGGAGCGCGGCCTCCTCTACGTTTTCGAACCCCTGGCGGACGGAGACAAGCCGATCGTTCACGTCTGGGAGGCGATCCCCGGCGAAGGAGCGCCCTCGCCGATTCCGTCGGCGACCCCCGCCCCGACGGGGGCGACCACCCCGGTGCCGCCGGCGACGCCGAGCGACCAAGACTGCGGTTGCGGCCCCCTTCCCCCCCCCGGCGGCGGCGAGGCGGTAGCGACGGCAGCGAACGCCGAGGAACTCCAGGAAGCGATCGATGCCGCCGCGGGCCCAACTACCATCTACCTGCGCAGCGGAACCTACGACGTCTCCGGGTACGGGATCGTGGTCGACCGCCCCGACATCACCATCAGGTCCCTGACCGGCAACCGGGACGACGTCGTCATCCGGGGGGAAGGAATGGAGTCGCCGGGAGAAGGGTTCGGGATCGTGATCGCGGCCAGCCGGGTGACCGTGGCCGACCTCACCATCCGGGACGTTCCCAACCACGGGATATTCATCCAGCCCGAAGGGGCCCCGGCCGGCTTCCTTTTTCACAACATCCGGATCGTCGACTGCGGCGAGCAGCTGTTCAAGGCCTCGGGCTACCGTTACCAGGAGACCAAAAGCGACGGCGTCATCGAATGCTCGGTCTTCGAATACTCATCGACCCTCGATCAGGGCTCCTACACCAACGGCATCGACCTGACCCGGTCGATCGACTGGACCATCCGCGACAACCTCGTGCGCAACATCAAGGCCGCGCCCGGAGCGGGGCTCGCCGGACCCGCCATCCTGGTCTGGCTGGACTCCTCGGGAACCGTAATCGAACGAAACCGCGTCATCGACTGCGACATGGGCATCTCCCTGGGAAATAACTCCGATGCGGCTCCCAGCCACACCGGGGGCGTGGTCAGGAACAACTTCATCAAAGGATATTCCGGCAGCGATTTCGGGATCTGCGTCTCCAAATCCCCGGGGGCGGCAATTCTCCACAACACCGTTTATTCCCCGGGGTCCTGGCCCTACTCCATCGAGGTCCAGTACGCTTCGTCCTCGGGCTGTTCGATCATGAACAACCTCGTCGACGAACCCATCTACATCAACCGGTACGAGGAGAACAATCCTCTCCTGGCGGCCAACCTGACCTCGGCCGGAGACGGTTATTTCGTCGACGCCGGCTCCGGCGACCTTCACCTCCTCGACGCCCAGGTTCCGGCGGTCGACGCCGGAATACCGGTTTCGGCCCGAACGACCGATATCGATTGCCAGGCCATGAACGGAGCGCCCGATATCGGAGCCGACGAGTACGGGGGAGTTCCCATCGCCCCCACCCCCGGACCCGAGCCGACCGCGGCGGCGATCACCCCGACCCCGATCCCGCTTCCCGAAGCCGGAAGCTCCGTGCTCCAGTCCGGCGATTACGACGGGGACGGGGTGGCCGACATCGCCGTCTTCCGGCCGGCGACCGCTCTCTGGGCGGTCAGAAACCTCGGTCAGGGGTATTACGGGCGCCCGGGCGACATCCCCGTCAGCGGCGACTACGATGGAGACGGCACCGTCGAAGCCGCCGTCTTCCGGCCGGCGGCGGGAAGATGGGCGGCGCGGGGGGTGACGGTATTTTATTTCGGCGGCGCCGGGGATCTTCCCGTCCCGGGCGATTACGACGGCGACGGGACCGACGAAGCCGCCGTCTTTCGGAACGCCGGCGCGGCTTGGATCATCCGGGGCCTGAGCCGGGTGGCCTTCGGCCGCCCGGGCGACCGCCCGGTGCCGGGGAGATACCGGGGCGGACCGTTCCGGGACATCGCCGTCTTCAGACCGGGGTCAGGACTTTGGGCGGTGCGCGGATTCAGCCGCGTCTTCTTCGGCCGCCCGGGCGATCTTCCGGTCCCGGGGGACTACGCCGGAAACGGCGCCTGGGAAACGGCGATATACCGGAGCGGGACCGGCCTGTGGGCGGTTCGGGGAGAAACCCGTCTCCACTTCGGGGGGCTCGGCGACGTCCCCGTACCCGCCGACTACGACGGAGACTTCCGGGACGACCCCGCCGTATTCCGGGACGCCGGGGGCCTCTGGGCGCTCCGGGGGAACACCCGGATCCGCTTCGGAAGGGAGGGGGACATCCCGGTGACCCGATAACCGGACCCGCCGCGACGGCGTTCTCCCCGACAACTCGTTCCTTGCCCCCACCCGGGATCTCGACTATCCTCGCTTCGGGAGGGGTCCTCAATGTCGGCGAAACGCCGCATTATAACCGGTTGGAGAGTCTGGTGCCGCACCGGACGCGTCAATTTTCTTCCCGCCGGCATCCTCCCCTATCTCCTGGGCTGGGCATATTCGTTTCCGAACCCCGGAAACGGGCACTGCCGGCGTCCCTGGTTTTTCGCGGCGGGCCTGGCGGGCACGGTTCTGGCCCACCTCTCGGCCAACCTGTTCAACGAATACTGGGATTACCGCCTGGGAGCGGACCGGGCGGGGAACGGCCACCTCCCCCACTCCGGGGGCTCCGGGACGCTCCCGGCCGGGCTGGTCCGGCCCCGGGCGGTGCTGCGGGCGGCCTCCGGCTGCCTGGCCGCGGCGGGAATGCTGGGGCTGGGGCTGACCGCCGCCGGAGCCCCCCCTCTCATCCTTCTCCTGGGGGGAGCCGGCGGTTTCATCGCCTGGGCTTACACCGCTCCGCCTTTCTCCCTGGCCTACCGGGGTTGGGGGGAGATCTCCCTGGCCGTGGCCTTCGGCCCTCTCCTGGTGGGGGGGGGATACGCCCTGCAAACCGGAGACCTGGCCGGACGAATCTGGTTCGTCTCGCTCATACCGGCGTTGCTGATCTCGGCGGTTCTGATCGTCAACGAGATCGCCGATCGGGAAAACGACCGAGCCGCCGGCAAATACAACCTGGCGGCCAGGATGGGGCGCACGGCGGCGGCCCGCGCCGGCGCCGCTCTCCTGGGGGGGGCATACCTGGGGACGGCGGTCGGCTGGGCGGCGGGAGTCTTCCCGCCCGCGTCTCTGGCGGCGCTCGCCACCGCGCCCTGGGCGGCGGGGGCCGGGCGGCGGGTATGGAGCATCGCCCGGGGGGGCGGAAATTACCGGGATGCCAGCGCGGGAACGATCAAAACCTACTGCCTCTTCCTGGCGGTACTCGCCGCCTCCCTGGTCGTCTCATGATGCGGGAAGACATCCTCTCCCCCCTTTCCGAGGCCGTCGAGAGCGTCCTGGGAACGCTCCCCGCGGCCCTCTCCCCCCTGAAAGCGGAAACGCTCGAACACGCGGGAGGAAACCGCCGGGCGCTGCTCGTCGCCCTCCTCGGCCGCTTTTTTGCCGTGGACCGCGAAGAGACGATGAAGACGGCGGCGGCGGTGGAGACCGTCCACCTCGCCACCCTGGTCCACGACGATATCATCGACGGCGCCCGCTCCCGCCGCGGGGGCCCGGCCCTGGCCCGGTCCCGGGGGCTCGGCTGCGCCCTGCTCCTGGGAGACCTGCTTTTTATCAAGGGCATTGCCGCCGTAAACTCCCTGCGGCGACGGACGCTGACCGCCCGGATCCTGGAGACCGGAGCCGCCATCTGCGCCGGAGAACTGCTGGAGGACGAATCCCGCCCGGAGTTCCCCCCGGGCGCGCACCGTTGTCTGCGCATCGCCCGCCTGAAGACCGCCTCCCTCTTCGTCTTCGCGGCGGCGGCGCCGGGGATTCTGGGCGGCCGGGACCGGCGCACCATCGCCGCCCTGGAATGTCTCGGGCTCAACCTGGGACTGGCCTACCAGATCGCCGACGATTGCCTCGACCTCGCCCCCCCCGGCTTTCACCTGGGGAAGGACCGCCTGGCCGATCTGCGCAACGGGACTTCCAACCTGGCATTGGCCCTGGCCGCCGGCGAGCCCCGGCTCCGGAAAAGAATCGCCGAAGCGAGGGGCGGAGCCCGGGCGCGGCTCGAAAAGATCGGAGAAGCGGTTCGATCCGGCGGCGCCGTCAGCCGGGCCGCGGACTGGGGGCTGCGTTTCATCGCCCGGGCCGGGACAGCCGCCGACCGGATCGGGCTCCGGCGACGCCGTTCCGGCTTCGAGGAATACCTGGAGGATTCGGCCCGGCGCCTCCGGACCTGCGGGAGCTGGTCATGACGCGGAGGCCGACCGTCATCGTCGCCGGGGGAGGGTTCGCCGGGGTGAGACTGGTGCGTTCGCTGACTTCACCTTCCCGCCGGTTTCGGGTGATTTTAATCGACCGGCGCGACACCTCGGTTTTCCGCCCCCTGCTCCCCGACGTGTTGGCGGGGACGATCTCCGCTCGGCGCCTGCTTTTTCCCCTGGCTCCTTTCTGCGCGCGCCGCGGCGCCGTTTTCGTCCGGGGAGCCGCCGCCGCCCGGGAAGGGGGAACCCTGGTCGTGGAAGACGGGCGGACCTTCGATTTCGACTTCCTGGTCCTGGCCTGCGGCACGGAACCCGACTTTCACGGGACGTCGGCCGAGGGTGCGGCCTTCCCTTTGGATACGCCGGAAAACGCCCTGGCCGCCGGCCGGCGGATCGACCGGGCGGCCGCCGGGGAAACGGCCCACACCGTACTGGTGGCGGGGGGCGGCTACACCGGAGTGGAAGCCGCGGCGGCGGCGGTCCGGCGGCTGCGCCGGCTCGGGCCGGAGGCGGCCGAGCGGGTCCGGGTGCGGATCGTGGAACCGGGGCCGGCCATCCTCGGAGGCATCCCCGACGAGGTGGCGCAGCCGATCCGAACCGAGCTCGAACGGCTGAAGATCGGGGTCTCGACCGCGGCCCGATGGGGAGAGATCGGCCCCACGGCGGTGGAAGTCGACGGCGAACGGATTACCGATTTCACCCTGATCTGGTGCGCCGGCGCCAAAACCGGCGCGTTCATCCGCGGGCTGCCCTTCGAGCAAAACCGCCAGGGCCGATTGAAAACCGGCCCCGCGCTCCTCCTCCCCGGAGGCGAAAACATCTATGCCCTGGGGGATTGCGCCGACTTCGCCTTCCGGGGTAGCAGCCTGCGCATGTCGGTTCAATTTTCCCTGGCCGAAGCGGAGAGGGCGGCCGGCAACCTACGCCGCCAGATCGCCGGAAAAACCCCCGCAGCCTTCCACCCCCGGGATCCGGGGTTCATCGTGCCCCTGGCCACCGGCCGGGGCTGGGGAAGGGTCCTGGGCGTCAAAGCGGGGGGCCGGACGGGATCGCTGCTGCACTATCTCCTCTGCGTCCTGCGCACGCCCGCCGCGGGCAACCGTTTCAAGCTCCTGGCGGAAGTGGCGCGGGCCCTGATCTCGAACCCGGGAACCGGCCGGGAGCAAATGAACTTGCCCCGGGGAAAAAACGGGGAGTAAAATCTGCACGCGGGCGGAAGCCGCGGGAGGCAGGGAAGATATGATCACGACCTTCCTCTATGACCGCGCTACCGGGAATCTGGAACGGGGGCTCGGGCCGGAACGGTTCGGAGAGGTTCTGGCCGACCCCGGGAAACTTCTCTGGGTGGACCTGGAGAACCCCGATGAAACCGAGTACGCGATCCTCAAGGACCGGTTCGACTTCCATCCCCTCCTGATCCGGGACTGCATCGACCCCCAGAATTTTCCCAAATGCGACGACATGAACTCGTACATCTTCCTGGTGCTGCATTCGCTTTATTACTACCTCGACAAACGCGAAGAAGAAGCTTTGAGCATCCGGGAGATCGATATCTTCGCCGGAAGCAACTACCTGATCACCGTCCACGCCGGACATATCAAGGCGGTCACCGCCAACCGCAAACGTCTCGAGCATTCCGACAAGATCATGAGGCAGGGGACCGGGCGGCTGCTCTACCATCTTGTCGACAGCATCGTGGACAATTACATGGCCATCATCCATACCCTGACCGAGAAGGCCGACGTCCTCGAAGACAACGTCCTGGCCGGCTGCAAGCCGGATCAGAGCAACCGGATCCTTTCCCTGCGCCGGAACACGATGACCATGCGCAAGACTCTTCTGCCCCAGACCGAACTGATCTATAACTTCTCCCACGGGAAAATCAACTTCGTCAAGCCCGAGGAACTGATCTACTTCCGGGATATCTACGATCACATGACCAGGATCGCCGATCTGGTCGACCACCTGCGGGAGATGAGCCACTCCCTGCTGGAAGCCTATCATTCTTCCCTCTCCTTCAAGCTCAACGACGTCATGCGGATACTCACCGTCATCGCCACCATCATGATGCCGATGACGCTCATCTCCGGAATCGGGGGTATGAACGTCCTCTTCCCCCTCCACCTGCGGGAGACCATGCTCGGATTCTGGATCTTCATCTTCCTGATGGCGCTCTCGGTCTCGGTTCTGCTCTACTGGTTCAAAAAAATCAAGCTGCTCTGAGCGGATAAACCGCCGGCGACCGGGGCCGGGGAAACGCCGGCAGGGCGATTTTGCAGAAGAAACCCGGGCCCCGTCGGCATACAATAACTCCCCGGAAGGAACCGATGCCCGACATTCCCGTAAGAAAACGTCTCCGGACCCTGACCACGGCCCTGGCCGCGGCCGCCGCCGTCGTCGCCGCCGTCGCCGCCTGGCGGGCGCGGCCGCAAGGCACCGCCCCCAACCTCGACGTCTACGATTACCGGGACACCCGGAAGCTGGTGGCTTTGACCGCCCGGGCGGCGGCGGCGATCGAAGCGGAGGGCGAAGACGCCTTCGAGCGGTTCCGCCGCCGGCCCGAGGCCTGGTCCCTGGGAGAAAATTCCTACCTCTACGTCTACGACTTCGACAACGTCAACCTCTACCACGGGGGGTATCCCGAATTCCGGGGCAGGAACCTGACGTCCATGACCGATCTGTTGGGCAAACACCCGGGGCCCCTGATCGTCGATCAGATCGAGAACCACCACGACCTCAACCCCCACGGCTGGGTCCACTATCTCTGGGTCCCCCCGGGGGCCCTCAACGGGGTCTGGAAAGCTTCCTGCAATTTCCCCGTCACCTTTCCCGACGGGCGCCGGGGCTACGTCGGGTGCGGATTCGACTACCCGCACCAGGAACGGGAATTCTACCGGATCGTCGTCGACGAAGCCGCCGAACTCATCTCCCGGGAAGGGAACGCGGCCCTTGACCTGATCAAGAGCCCGGCCGGTCCGTTCGTCATCCACGATTCCCGGGTCTTCGTCATCCTCGGCGACGGGACCACGATCATTGACCCCGGGCTGGACCTGAAGGAGTCCCGGAACCTCCTGTCGTACCGCGACGAAAGCGGCAACCGGCCCCTGGCCATGCTCGCCGGGCGGCTGGAAGAAGAAGACCGGGCCTGGGTGGTGATGCGGTCGCGGGACAGCAGGGGGGAACGGGCGGAAAAAAAGGGGATTTACGGACGGAAAGCGGTGCTGAACGGACGGGAAGTCATCGTGGGCGCCATCTGCCCGCTGCCTCGGCCCGCGTGGATGGGTTAGCGACCATGATCGGGAACAACGAGGAGAGACCATGAGCGAACCGACCCGGGGCCTGGTCTATAAGCTCGACGATCGGCCTCCGCTCAAACCCCTGCTGTTGCTGAGCCTGCAGCAGATGCTGCTCATGTTCGTGGCCGCCACCCTTCCGGCGATGCTGGTGCGGGAGGTGGGGGGAAGCCTGGAAGAAGCCAGCTCCATGGTCGCCCTGACCATGATCGCCGCCGGGGTGGGAACGGTGATCCAGGCCAGCCGCTCCCGGTGGATCGGGAGCGGCTATCTCTGCCCCAACGTCTGCGGGCCTTCCTACCTGGCGGTTTCGCTGCAGGCGGCATGGCTGGGGGGTCTGCCCCTGATGCGGGGGATGATCATCTTTGCCGGGGGGGTGGAGATGCTCCTGGCCCGGATGGTGAAACGCCTGAGGTTTCTGTTCCCTCCCATCGTCACCGGCCTCACGGTGGCGATGGTGGGGGTGAGCGTAATCCCGGTGTCCATCACCAATTTTTTCGGGGTGCGGTTCGCCGGGGATTCGTTCGGGTGGGGAGACCTCGCCGTGGGCGGGTGCGCCCTGGCGGTAATGACCGCCTTCAGCATCTGGGGCAAGAAATCGTGGCGGATGTACTGCCTCCTGATCGGGGTCGGGGCGGGATGGGCACTGGCCCTCTTCCTGGAACCGGAAGCCTGGACGAATCTGGCCAGGATCGGGCGCGAACCCTGGTTCCGTTTCCCGGTCAGCGACCTCTCGCAGGTCAGCCTGAAATTCTCCCCCCAGCTCCTGATCCCTTTTCTCATCATCTCCATCACCGGCTCGCTTAAATCCTTCGGCAACCTCATCGCCGCCCAGAAAATATCCCAACCCGAACTGCAGGAACTGGACATGGGGCCGCTGAGCCGGGGGCTGCTGGCCGACGGATTTACCACCGCCATGGCCGGGGCCATGGGAGGGATGGCGGTCGATACCTCCTCCAGCAATATCGGATTGGCGGCGGCGACCGGAGCGGTCAGCCGTAGAATCGCTTTCTGCTCCGGGGCGCTTTTCGCCGCCCTGGGCTTTTCTCCCAAACTCTCCACCGCCATTTCCCTGATCCCCTCCCCGGTGGTGGGGGCCTCCATGATTTTTGCCGCCTCCTTCATGATCTGCACCGGCCTCCAGGAGATGCTGGAACAGAACTTCGACCAGCGCAAAATTTTCGCGGTGGGCATTGCGCTCATCTTCGGCCTGGGAACGGGGCTGGTTCCCGATATCTTCAACCGGATGCCGACCTGGCTGAAAAATTTCTTCGCCCAGCCTCTCTCCACCACCACCATCCTGGTCGTGATCCTGTACCAGGTCTTCCACCTGGACCTGCTGGCGGACGCCTGGAGAAACCGGAAGCGGTGACCGTCTCCAAGGTCAGCGCCTCCCGGGTGGCGGCCTTCAGAACCGCGGTCTACGGACATTTCCGTCTCTACGGCCGGGACCTTCCCTGGCGCCGGACCGCCGACCCCTACCGGATTCTGGTCTCGGAGGTGATGCTTCAGCAGACCCAGGCCGGCCGGGTGGCGGCGAAATACGACGGTTTCGTCGCGGCTTTCCCCGATCTCCAGACCCTGGCGGAGGCGCCGCTTCGGGCCGTACTCGAAGCCTGGCAGGGCCTGGGGTATAACCGCCGCGCCCAGCGGCTGCAACTGGCGGCGCGAATGGCGCTAACCGAATGGGGAGGGAGGATCCCGGCGGAGCCCGGCGAACTGGCCCGGCTGCCGGGAATCGGCCGGGCCACCGCCGCCGCCGTCGCCGTCTTCGCCTTCGATATCCCCGTCGTTTTCATCGAAACCAATATCAGGGCCGCTTTATTGCACGTTTTTTTCCCGACCGGGGAGAACGTCCCCGACTCCGCCATCCTCCCTTACGCCGAACGGGTCCTCGACCGGGGCCGGCCCCGGTATTGGTACAACGCGCTCATGGACTACGGGGCCATGCTGAAGCGGGAACGGGGCAACGCCTGCGTCCGCAGCGCGCACTACAGCCGCCAAACGCCTTTCTCCGGAAGCGGGCGTCAGGTGCGGGGACGGGTCATCGCCGCCCTCACCCGCCGGGCCCGGCTTTCCCTACCGGAACTGACCGAAGCCGCGGAGACCGAACCCGAACGCGTCCGCGCCGCCGTGGAAGACATGATCGCGGAAGGGCTCCTGCGCCGGACGGGGGGCCGCATCGCCATCGCCTGATGCCGGGCGCCGGGCCGGCACCAACTCCCGGCGTTCTCTTGTTTCCGGCGGAAAAAACCGTTATGCTTTCCCCGAAACCGCGTCGCGACGACGGAAGGAAGAAAACCGTGTTCGGCTCCGGCCTTTACATCGCCGTTCTGTTCCTGGCCTGCGCTCTCGCTTCCGGCCCCGCCCGGGGGGCCGCGGCGGGCGACCCCGCAGCCCCCCCCGCCCCCGCCGCCGCGGCGACGGAGACCGGAGCGGAAGCGCGGAGCGCGGACGGGTTCGAAGACGCCAGAAACCAGGCCCAAGCCGCCCGAGAAGAAGTAGCTTTCCGGAAAAAGGAAGTCGAACTGGAGCGGCGCGAAGCCGAAATCAAACGCCAGGAAGCCGACCTGGCCCGCCGCGCGGCCGAGACCGCCGCCTCCGCCGCCGCGGGCGAAGAGGCGGTCAAGGCGGCGACGCTCAAGGCCCAGGAGAAGGAACAGGAGGCCGTTCTGGCCCAGCAGGAGACCGCGGTCGCCGAAGAAAGGATGTCCGCGGCCCAGGGCCGCGCCCGGCAGGCGGAAACCGCGCTGGAAGCGGCCCGGGCCAGGGCCGCGCGGTCGGAGTCCGAATCCCGGCAGCGGCAGCGGGAACTTTACCGCAAACTGCTGCAGACGCTGCTTATCCTCGCCGGGGGTTACGTTCTCATCTATTTCCTGATCAAGCTCATCAACCACCGGGTGGCCGACATCCGCACCCGTCACCTGGCGCGCAAACACATCATCTACTCCTTGAACCTGCTCATCATCGTCTCCATCGTCTTTCTCTGGTTCCATCACATCGGTTCCCTGACCATCTTCCTGAGCGCGGTTGCCGCCGGAATCGCCCTGGCCCTTCAGGAAGTCATCCTCAGCGTGGCCGGATGGTTCGTCATCCTCATCCGCCGGCCTTTCGAGGTCGGAGACCGGGTGGAATTCGGCGGAGTCAAGGGCGACATCATCGACATCCAGATCCTGCAGACCTCGATGCTGGAGATCGGCAACTGGGTCGCCGCCGACCAGAGTACCGGGAGAATCGTCCACGTTCCCAACAGCGCGGTCTTCAAAAAAGAAAACTACAACTACAGCCGCGGCTTCGAATACATCTGGAACGAGCTGGCGGTGCTGATCACGTTCGAAAGCGATTGGAGGCGGGCGGAGGAGATCATGCTCGGCCACGCCGGCAAACAAGCCGAGGGCATGGAGGAGATCGTCACCAGAAAAATCAAAAAGATGTCGCGGCGCTACATGATCCACTACGGGAAGTTAAGCCCGATCGTCTACGTCGCCATCAAGGACAGCGGGGTGGAACTGACGCTGCGCTATCTGACCGACGCCCGCAAGCGGCGGATCACCCAGGATTTTTTCTCGCGGGCGATCCTGGACGATTTCCGCCGGGAAGAAGGGATCGAACTCGCGTATCCGACGTATCGGATCGTCAAATAATCCAGCCTAATCCTTGAGCGCCGCCCGGCCGCCCCCGGTCATGAGCAGAGAGACACATGCTCCCAGGAGAACCAGGGGGAACTCGAAACCGAAAAAACCCTGGCGGAAGTGGACGCCGAAAATCGCCACCAGCATCACCACCGACAGGAGAAGGGCCCAAAGACGGGTAAGGACGCCCAGGACCAGGCAGGCCCCCCCGAAAAACTCCACCACCGCCACCAGGATCGCCCATGCCAGCGCCGGTTTCAAGCCCAGGCCGGCCAGGAAAGAGGCGAACCCCGTAAGCCCGGGCCCGTCGAACGCTCCGAAAAGCTTCTGGGCGCCGTGCCCGATGAAGACGCTCCCCGCCGCCAGCCGCAGAACCAGGGGCGCCCAGGCTCCGCTCCTTCCGAATATTCTTCCCCACATAGCCGCCTCCTTACGCCGTCGAACGGCTTTTCGGGGCCGGGCGGCCCCGGTACTTCTCCCTCTTTGTACCACATCCCCGCCTCTCGGGCCAGAACCGGGGGGAAAGAGATGCCGGAAGGGTGCGGAAATGATATTTTTAGATAAGGTGCCACCATGAGGAAACGGATAACGACAGGATTGTTTCTCGGAAGCGGGCCTCGGGGGCGGGGCGCGAGCTGGCTGCTGGTGGCGCTGCTGGCGGCGGCGGGGGGGGCGGCACAGGCCCAAGAGAAGGCCCTCTTCCTGATCGAGCGGGACGCGGACGCGCCCGAACCGAGCCTTCCCGGCGTGGTCGTCTGGGCCGGCTTCGAAAGCGGTTCCCGGAAACTGCAGGTGGTTGCCCTCCCCGCCGGCATCGAAATCGAGGCCGACGCCGGGCGTTGCGCCGCCCCTCTGCCGAGCCTCCGCCCCGAGTCGGAACTGTTCCTGATCACCTCCCCGCGGGGCACCGATACCGACCTCCTGGCCCGGACGGGGCGGGTGCTCTGGAGCGACGGGCACCTGGCCCTCCTGGCCGCGGACCAGGCCTCGGCCGAGAGACTGGCGACGGCGGGAATGGAGATCGCGGCCGTGCTTCCCCCTCCTCCCGTCCCGGCGCCGGAGCTTCCCGGCCGCGGGAAAACGGCCGGCGCCGCCGACTCCGTCGGGGAGATCGTCGCCGCCATCACCGCCAGCGACGTCTCCGAACTCATCGGCGACCTCAGCGGAGAAAACCAGGTGCTGATCGGGGGCGAACCCTACACCATCCTGACCCGGAACTCCTACCGGGAGGCTTCTCTCGAAAAAGCCCAGGAGTACTGCCGGGAATATTTCCAGGACCAGGGGCTGGCGGCGTCATTCCACGAATACACCTGGAACACCTACCACTGGCGCAACGTCTTCGCGGTCCAGACCGGCAGCCTCAGCCCCGAGCGAATCCACGTCATCTGCGCCCACCTCGACGACATGCCCGCCGCCGAGATCGCTCCGGGAGCCGACGACAACGCCAGCGGGGCCGCCGCCGTCCTCCTGGCCGCCCGTGCCCTGAGCGGCTACCGCTTCCGGGACACCATCCGCTACGTCCTTTTCAGCGGAGAGGAACAGGGGTTGCGCGGAAGCTACTACTACGTTCAGGACTGCGCCGCCGCCGGCGACGTCATCCTGGGGGCCATCAACCTCGATATGATCGCTTACGACAGCGACGGGGTCCCCTGGGCGGAGCTTCATTGCGGGACCGGAGCGACCGGGGCCGCTTCCGAGGAACTGGCCGGCGACGTGGGCGAGATCATCGACACCTTCGGTCTTCCCCTGGACTGGGTGGCGTACACCGACGGATCGACCCGGGCCAGCGACCATGCCCGGTTCTGGGACGCGGGCTATCCGGCGGTGCTGGGGATCGAGGACACCTGGGTGGGGGAAACCGAGGAGTTCAACCCCTACTACCACACCGCCGCCGACACCCGGGCCAACTGCAACCTGGCCTACGCCACCGCCTTCGCCCGGGCCGCGGCGGGAGCCACCGCCCTCCGGGCGGTCCCGGTGCCTTCCCCTTCCCCGGCTCCGCCTTCGCCTTCGCCTTCCCCTTCCCCTTCCCCGGCTCCGCCTTCGCCGTCCCCGGCCCCTTCCCCGGCCCCCACCGCCGCCGCCACCGCCACCCCGGCAGCGACCCCCACGCCTACGCCGGCTCCCCGGACCCCGACACCGGCCGCCCCCTCGCCTTCCCCGGGGCGCACCCCTTCCGGATCGCCCCCCGCTCCCACCCCCTCTCCCCTCTCCCCTCCCCTCCCGGATTACTTCCCTGCGGATGGAGACTACGCGGGGAACGGAACCGCCGCCGTGGCGCTCTACCGCCCCGCCTCGGGGGAATGGCTGATCCGGGGCGTAACCCGTTTCGTTTTCGGATCCGCCGAGGACCGACCCTCCCCGCTCGACTTCGACGGCGACGGCACCACCGACGCCGCGCTCTTCCGGCCGGCCCGGGGGCTCTGGTCGATCCGGAGCCGGACCCGGATCTACTTCGGAACCGGCGCCGACCTGGCGGTCCCGGGCGATTTCGACGGCGACGGCACCGACGACCCGGCGGTCTTCCGACCGGAGACCGGCCTCTGGGCGGTCCGGGATAAGACCCGGATGTATTTCGGTTCGGCGGGAGACTATCCCCTGCCCGGTCGGTGGGGAGGAGGGGAGGCGGTCGCCGCGATCGTCCGGCCCGACCGGGGGTTGTGGGCGGCCCGGGGGACGACCCGATTTCATTTCGGGAAAGCGGGCGACATCCCGCTGCGGTTCGACCACGACGGCGACGGGGTGCCGGAAGCGGCCTGCTTCCGCCCGCATTCGGGGCTGTGGGCCGTCCGGTCCGCGACCCGGTATTTTTTCGGCGGCGGCGGCGATCGGCCGGTTGCCGCCGACTTCCGGGGAGACGGGCGCGATCTGCCCGCGATCTTCCGCGGCGCCGGGGGCCGGTGGTGGCTGCGGGAGCAGAGCCGGTTCTACTTCGGCGCCGAGGGCGACCTTCCCCTCAGCCGCTAGGGGAAGCATAGAGCATGGCGCATAGCGTAAGACCGTTCCTCCTGAAGCCTTATCGCACCTGATTTCTCTGATTGGGAGAGGCATACAAGGTTCAGGGTTCAGGGGAAGAATTCAGAATAAAGAATTCAGTATTCAGGAGCCCCCAGCCGCGGCCCCTGGAGAATTTTGTACCTGCGAAAAGCATAGGGCATAGAGCATGGAGGCCTCCACCTCGCACCCTTCATGTCCTTCATGGTCGAAAAAGCATGGAGCATAGCGTAAATCCTCTTATCTGTGAAATCCGTGGACTCATTGAAGGGACTAGGCGGGGGACCTGAACCCCGAACCCTGAACCCTCTCTCTCCCTCTTCATGTCCTTCATGGTAAAGAAAGCAACCAACATAGGTACAACGCTTAGAATATCCTGCCATACCGGCGGCCGATATTTGTTGCGGAATGCCGGACGTTATCTACAATTTTTAAGTGCGTTGCCCTAACCGCGGCGCCGAAGCGCGCCGCCAGGAGCGGTTCCGATGACCGCCGGCCTATTCGTCAGCTTGATCTACAACGCCGCGCTGCTTCTAGCCTTCGGCGCGCTCTACGACGTCGCCGCGGAAAAGCTGACCCCGAAGACGCGCTTCCGCGAAGTCGTGGCCGGAATCGTTATCGGCCTGATCGGGGCGGCGATCATGGCCAATCCGGTGCCGTTTCGAAACGGAATCGTCTTCGACACCCGCTCGATCCTCCTGGGCATATCGGGGTTGTTCTTCGGTCTCGTCCCCACCGCGGGAGCCGCCGCCGTCACCGCTTTGGTCCGAATTCAACGCGGCGGGGTGGGCGCGTTGACCGGGGTAAGCGTCATCGTCGCTACCGCCGGCGCCGGCCTGCTCTGGCGGTACTGGCGGCGGCGGCGGGCGGCGACGACCTGGTCCTGGAGCGAGCTGTACGCCTTCGGGGTGACCGTCCACCTGCTCATGCTCCTATGCATGTTCCTGCTGCCCCGGCGCGAAGCCTGGGCGGTGCTGGGCGGCATCGCCCTGCCGGTCATGGTGGTGTACCCTCTGGCCACCCTCCTGCTGGGGGAACTCATGGTCCACCAGTCCCGGCGACGGCAAAGCGAGACCGAAAAACAGCAGGCGCAGCGCAGGTTCCGCAAGCTGATCGAACGGGGAAACGACGTCGTCTGCCTGGCCGACGCCCGAACCAGGGCCGCCTATATCAGCAGCTCCTTTTCCCGGATCACCGGCCATTCCCCGCACGACTACTTGGGACGCCCCCTGATCGAACTCATCCACCCCGACGAACAGGAACGCGTCCGGGAGCGCTTGGGGTCCCTGTTGCAACAGCCGTTCCACACCGTGACCCACACCTACCGCATCCGGCGCGGAGACGGCTCCTGGATCCCCATGGAACTGACCGCCTACAACCTCCTCCCCGACCCGGACATCGGGGCGATCGTGATCAACGCCCGCGACGTCAGCGAACGGGCGGCGGGGGAGGAACGCCTCGCCCGCATCAACCAGTGCCTCTCCTCCCTGGACTCCGATCACGAAGCCAACCTCGGGCGGATCACCGCCCTCTGCGGGGAACTTCTGGGAGGGACCTGCGCCCTCTACAACCGCCTGGAGAAAGGGCTCCTCTGCTCGCTGGGGCAGTGGCGGACCCCGCCCGGCTACCAGAGCGTGGACAAGCCCCGGGGCCACATCTGCGCCGACGTCATCGCCCGCTCCGCCAACGAGGTTTTCTTCGTCGACAACCTCCAATCCTCCCCGTACGCCGAGAGCGATCCCAACGTTCGGGCCTATAACCTCCAGGCCTATATCGGGCATGCGGTCAGGTGCCGTCAGCAAGCGGTGGGTTCGCTCTGCGTGGTCTTCCAGCATCCGTACGCCCCCTCGACGAACGACCGCAAGATCATGGGCATCCTGGCCGCCGCCCTGGGAACGGAAGAAGACCGGTACCGGATCGAAAAGGACCTCCTCGTCAGCCGGGAGCGCCTGGAAACCGCGGTCGAGGCGACCGACCACGGCCTCTGGGATTGGAGCGATCTCGCCCACACCGGGATGTGGTGGTCGCCGAAGACCTTCGAGCTGATCGGGTACGAAGACGGCGCCTTCCCGCCCACCCTGGAGAAAGTGACCGAACTCCTTCACCCCGAAGACCGGTCGGCGCTCGAAGCAAAACTCAGGGAAGCCTCGGAAAGCGACCGGCCCGTTTCCTGGGAATGCCGCCTGAAGACGGCCTCCAACGGGTACCGCTGGTTCCTGATTCACGGACGCGCCTTTTTCGACGGACGGAACCGCCCGGTCCGGCTGGCCGGATCGATCCGGGACATCACTCAACGTAAAACCGTCGAAGCGGCGCTCCAGGAAAGCGAAAGCCGCTACCGTTCGTTCCTCGACTCGGCTTCGGACCTGGCCTTCATCAAGGACGACCGGTTCCGTTACCTGCTGGTCAACCGGGCCAACCGGGAGTTTTTCGGGATTCCCGAGGCCGAGATCCTGGGAAAGACCGACCGGGATCTGATGCCGCCGGGAGCGGCCGAGCACTGCCTGGACTCCGACCGCAGGGCCCTGGAGGGCGAGGGGGTGATCGTCGACGAAGAGCGGGTGGGCGAGCAGGTCTACGAAATCCGCAAATTTCCCCTGAGCCTGGGAGACGGGATCAAGGGCGTGGGCGGCCTGATCCGGGACGTCACCGAGAACAGAAGGACCCTGGAAGAATTGAAGCAGACCACCGAGGAACTGAACCGGTACTTCTCGACCGCCCTCGACCTTTTCTGCATCGCCGACGCCGAGGGCAGTTTCCGTCGCCTCAACCAGCGGTGGGAAGAAGTCCTGGGGCTGCCCTTGAAAGAAATCGGGGGCCGACGGCTGCTGGATTTCGTCCACCCCGAGGACCGTGAAAAAACCGTCGAAGCCCTCCGGCGGCTCCGGGAGGGGAAACCGCTCACCAATTTCCTCAACCGCTACCGCCACCGCGACGGAAGCTACCGGCACATCGAATGGCGGGCAATCCCGGAAGGCCCCTTGATCTACGCCGCCGCCCGCGACGTCAGCGACCGGGTCAGGGGCGAAGAAGAGCGCGCCGGTATCGAGGCCAGGTTGCGCCAGGCCCAGAAGATGGAGGCCATCGGGAACCTGGCCGGGGGGATCGCCCACGATTTCAACAACATGCTCAACGTCATCATCAACTACGCCGACCTGGCCCTCTCCGACCCCGGGCTTTCCCGCGAGATCAGGCAGGACCTGAAGGAGATCAAAAAAGCGGGGGAACACTCGGCCGACCTGACCCGGCAACTCCTGGCCTTTTCCCGGAAACAGATCATCAGCCCGCGGGCCGTCGACCTCAACGCGGCCGTCGCCGAGAACATGGACATGCTCCGCCGGCTCATCGGCGAAGATATCGAAATCACCTTCAAGCCCGGTGCCGGGATCGGGACGATCTGGATCGATCCGTCCCAGGTGGTTCAGATCCTCACCAACCTCGCGGCCAACGCCCGCGACGCCATCGCCGGCACCGGCATCATCTCCATCGAGACCGCCGCCGTCGCGTGGGAGCGGGGCCGGGAACCGGCCGGGAGCGGGAGAAACCTCGAGGAATACGTATCCCTGGTTTTCACCGATTCCGGAACCGGAATCGACCCCGACAAAACCGACCGCATCTTCGAACCATTTTTCACCACCAAGGAGGTGGGGAAGGGAACCGGCCTGGGCCTGGCCACGGTTTACGGAATCGTCGCCCAGAACGGCGGCAGCATCGAGGTCACGACCGCCGCGGGGAGAGGGGCGTCATTCATCATCTCCTTCCCCCGGTACCGCGGTGAAACCGGCGGCGGCGGCTGCGAAAAAACCCCGGCTGCGGAGGGAACGGGGGAGACGATACTCCTCGTCGAGGACGACCCCCGGGTCCTGAGCATCACCGAAAAGATGCTGCAACGCTGCGGGTACGAAGTCCTCAGCGCCGGGACGGCCGAGCGCGCCTGCGAGCTGGCCGGAGCGGAGCGGAAGATCGATCTTCTGCTCACCGACGTGGTCATGCCGACCACGAACGGCAAGCAGCTGCGGCGCCGCATCGAAACCCTGAAACCGGGGATTAAAACCGTCTTCATGTCGGGGTACACCGCCGACGTCATCGCCGAGCGGGGGGTCCTGAACCGGAGCGTGGCGTTCATCAGCAAGCCCTTCTCGGTCCGGGAACTGCGGGCGAAAATCCGCGAAGTTCTCGACTCATGAGCCGATCCGTTTTCGGCCCGGGAACCGACTCGTGACCGCTCCCGGCACGGTCGAGCGCCTCTTCGAAACCGCGGCCGCCATCGAAAAGCGGATGCTGGATTCCTACTGCCGCATGAGACAGGTCTTTTCCCGGGTGCCCGCGGCCGAAACGTTCTGGCTGGGATTGCGCAACGACGAGATCGATCATATCGTACAGTTGGACGCCATCCGCCGGTCGCTCGGACCGCGGGAACTGGGGCAACCCGCCGGGGCCATTCTGGAGAAAGCCGTCCGGATTCTGAGCGAACTCGATCCGGCCGATTGGGAAACGGTGGAAAACCTGGGCGAGGCTTACGACCTGGCCTGCCGCTGGGAGAATTCGGAAGCGAACCAGCTCTTCATCCTGCTCGCCTCCTCCTACGTTCCCGAGCGCGACCGCAAGGACCTGGCGGAAACGGTGATCGAGAAACACCTGGAGCGGCTGATGGGGTTTCCGGAGACGATGGGAGGGACGGAAACCATGAAAAGGTTCCGTGGAGAAGTCCCCGGAAAGGCCGAACGACGGAATCCGGTCTGAACCGGTCAGCGGCCGCGCCAAGAAAGAAACCGAACCAGAATGTCACCGGAATGGACCCGGCGGATGAAGCGAGGCCGGGCGCTCCGCCGGAGAAGCGGACGACCCCGGCGGCCGACGAATCAGAGCAGGTCCCTGCCGGCAAAACCCCGATAGACGGCCAGGTGATCCTGAACCTGGACGAGGGGCCGGCGGCGTTTCCAGAAACGGCGGTAGATGAATTCGGTTATCTCCTCCCTCTGTTCCGGGGTGTAGCGGTGCACCTCGGGGTAGAGAAGAATCATCCAGACCACCGCCATGAATTCGCCGAAGTCATCGACCCAGAACCGAACCCGGTCGGAGCGGCAGCGAACGGCGGCGCGGGCGAAGGCGGGAGAGGTCCGCAGCGTGTTTTCCCCGAATCGGATCAGGTTCTGATCGTTGCGGGCGCCGAAAAATTTTCCGGCGAAGCGGTTGTAGAGCCAGGTAGTGGTGTCCTGGTCGCCGCATGAGGAAGACATGAGCACGGCATGAACGGCGCCGCGGCGCCCCAGCAGTACCCGGTAGAGGTTTCCGAACAACGGTCCCCAGGCCGACTCCGGACAGTAATACAGCGAGTGGTGCAGGGTGATCAAATCCAAACGGGCCGAACCCAGGCGGGCCCGGAAGAAATCCCGGGCGCGGGTGGGTTCCAGTAGGAGGCCGGTGTAATCTCCCCGGATCAGGGTGACCGGGGCGATCCGCTGCCGAACGATCCTTTGTTTCACCACGTCGAGCGCGGCCCGATCGATATCGAGGAGGTAGAGGCCGCCGCGGAAAAAAGCCTCCAGTATCCGGAACTGCGGTTCGGAACCGGAGCCGATGGAGAGAGCCCTCAGTTTTTTCCCCGGGGAGAGCCCTCGGGCCAAGGCCCTGACGACCCGCGCCAGCCGCTCCCCGATGTCCACCTTATCTCCGCTCCAGCGCATCCAGATTTCATTCTCATCGTAGATGTCCTCGTCCCCCGCCCGCATCCCCCGCTCGATCTGTCGCCGGTCGTCCGCTTTCACGTCATGCTCTTTTCCCCGGTCCGCTCAAAGACGGTAGTGAAGCCCGAAAAACAGCGTGTTCTGGTTGGCGTTGTTGGTGTCGTAGTAGGTGAAATGATAATAAAACTTAAGGCTGCAGGAGAGCGAGAACCGGTCCTTGTTCAGGAAAAAACCGTTGAACATCTGGAATTCGTCGTAGGTCCCTCCGGGCCGGTTTTCGCCCCAGTGGTTGAGGAACCCGTAATCGAGCCAGCCCTGGTAGGTGAGCGTGCTTTCCCAGGGCAGTTCGAAGAGCAGCGTGTACCAGTTGAGGCTGAACTGAAGGCCGGTGTATTCGAAGTTCACCCCCTCGCCGGTGCGCAGGAACTGGGGCCAGAAACAAAGCCCGAGCACGTCCATTCCCGGGACGTCCAGATCGACCCCCACCCCGGCATAGTAGTATTCGCCCCCGTTGAAACCCTTGTATTGCGTAGCCAGGTACCATTCCCGGACCGGGCCGGCGGAGAGATCGCGGGCGAAGATACAGTCGAGGCTGAAACGGGGCTTGACCTTGGTGAAGAAATTGCCGGCTTCCGCGTGGAGGTCGCCCCACCCGAAAATCTCGTTGATGTCGAAAAAATAGTAAAGATCGAGAAAGCTCGAACGCCCTCCCCCCTCCAGTTCGAGGTACGAGAGTTTATAGGTGGGCCCGAAGGCGTTGGCCGCGTCGATCATGCTGTAAAAGTTGAGCTGCAGCCAGATATTGTCGTTCTTGTGCCGTTCCCCGACCTGGTATTCCGCCCCGGCGGCCGGACCGGACCCCAAGGGGCTCAACAAAAAAACACCGAGCAGAACCCATCTCTTCATCGTCAACCTCCCTCCTTGGTTGAGCCCCGTCCCTTCGGGGCCGGTCCGGCATCGGTTCCGATTCGAGTATATTTCAAAAAACCGGGAGAGACGAGGCTGATTATTCCGGGGCACCGGGACCCCCGCCGTCCCCGGTCAGCCGGCCGTGGCAGCCGTCCCAATCCGCGCCGGAACGGGTGTACCGGTTGATCCCCATCCCCGAGAAATGGGGCAGAAGTTCGACCATGATTTCGGGGAGCTTTTCCCAGGCCCCGGTGCGGATAACCGCTTCCAGGCGCAAGGCCGAACGGGACGCCCACTCCCACTCGGTTTGAAAGTCGGCGGCTTTCTTCCAGTAACCGCGCTTATCCCAGGCGTCGGCCGATTCCTCGACCGTCCCCGCGATTTCCCGCAGACGGAAGACGATGAACGAGGCCATATCCCGGACTTCGCCATCGACCGCTTCCTTGGCGGCCAAACGCTTGAGAACCTCGGCCACCGCCCGCAGGCAGCGGCCGCGGCGGCGCCCCGGGCCGTCGCTGTTGATGATCCTGGTCACGATTGCACCTTTCCTTTCGTTTTTCGCCGCCGCGGACGGCTTCACAGCCCCCGCGGCCATCCGGCCGCAAAACGGCGTTGGCGCTCGGACTCGGCGGAAACGGCGCCGGGGGCACCGGCCTCCACGCCCCTCAGGCGAGCTACCGCCTCCATGGCCGCGGCCCCGTTCGCGATGCCGTGGCGGGCCAGGAAACAGCCGACCGTCATGCCGGTTCTCCCCACTCCGCCCCAGCAATGAAGGTAGATTCCGTCGCCGATAGCCAGGGCCCGGTCGATCCTGTCCAGCAGCTTCCTCATCTTTCTCCGGGAAACCACGCCGCCGTCGCGGATGGGGAGTTCGACGATTTCGACCCTCGCCCCCCGACGGGAAGCAAGGTGAGCGAGCCGGTAGCGGTAGTCGACGTACTTGCGGGCATAGCCCCGTCCCTCCCCGCGTTCGAGAAGGTTGACGAAGCTGCGGATTCCCAAATCGAGGAGCCGATCGAGGCGCCGGCCCTCTATCCCCACCACGCCGTGCCCGGGATAAGGGCCGGCCAGAAAACGGCCCGGGCAGACCCAGTACGAACCGGGAAAGGGAAGCGGCGGGACCACCATCAGAACACGTCCTTGAGGCGGCGCAGGCGCAGAAAAACTTCGAAGGCGGAAGCGTCCTCCATTCCCAGGGGAACGCGGACGGCCGGCTCGTGCGCCCGGAGAAAAGGATTGGTTCTCTTCTCCGCTTCCAGCGTGCGGGGAACCGAAATCGCCTCCGGACGACGGTCGAGATCTTGAAGCAGATCCAGCGCCTCGCGACCCGCCACGCCGACCGCGGCGGCGAAGCGATAGTTTTCCCGGGTGTATTCGTGACCGCAGTAGAGGCCGATCTCCCCGGCCCCGGCGGCGAGAAGCCGGAGGGATTCCCACATCCGCTCCGGTTCGCATTCCCCCAGGCGCCCGCAGCCGCCGAGGAAGAGGGTGTCGCCGGTGAAGAGGGCTCCCGAGGCGGAGACGTTTCCCGGTTCGAGAAAATACGAGACCGAATCCCGGGTATGGCCCGGGGTGGGAATCGCCGTCATCCGTTCCCTGCCCCGGCGGATGATACCGCCCGCGGCTCGGCCGGTTCCGCCGGCCCGAAGCGGCCCGAAGACCGGACAAGCGAACCGCCGGCGCAGCTCCTCGACCCCGCCGACGTGGTCCCGATGGTGGTGCGTGCAGAAAACGGCCCCCAGACACCGGGAACCGAGCTTTTCCAGAACCGGCCCGGGGAGGCCCGGGTCGACCGCCCAGACTTCGGACCCGACATCGATCAGATAGGCGTAATTATCTTCCCCGCAGGGGACGACCTCGATTCCGGGCTTCCGGGACCCGCCGCGGCGGCGGACGGTTTCAAGCCGCGGGTTCATCGCCCCTCAATCGACCGCATCCCCCGCGGAAGCGTCGGCGGCTTCGCCGGATTCCGGTGTTTTCGGGCTCTCGCTCCGGCGCTCGCGCAGGCTCCGGCGGCGCGCCTTCTCGTTGGAAATATCGTAGTAGATGTTGATGAAGGGGGAAATCACCCGCAGAGGGATGGAAGTCACGAACCCCCCGAACCGCCACTTGAAGTCGTCGCTTCCCCGGGGCGCCCGCGGCTCCGGCGCTTCCGGGGGAGTCGCCGGGGCGGAAACGGCGGGAGGCCGAGGGCGGCGGGGACGGGGGGACGAGGAGGGGGCGGCGGCGGCCTTCGCCCGGGCGGGGCGCCGGGGACGCGAACGGCGCCGGGGAGAGCCTTCCCGGCCGTTGCTTCCCGGAGCGGGGGCGCCCGAGGGAGCGGGAGCCGCGGAAACCGCTTCCGTGTCGTCCAGCCTGGTCAGCATCCAATTCGGCTTCTCTTGACCGTTGGAGCGCACCAGGGAATATCTCCCGGACGCGCGCGTTCCCCGCAACGAAAATTGGATCCGGACTTCCTTGCATTTTTCCAGGTCGCATTCGCCCCGGTCCCAGATCGAAAGAAGCCCCTCCCCGAACTCCCGGGAGCTGATCTTCCCCTCGAACGAAGCCGATTGCGGAGAACCGTCGCGCAGGCGTTGCGCCGGCAGCTGCTCCCCCGGGCGCTCCGGAATTCCTTCCGGTATCGCCCAATTCATCAGGACCCCTTCGTGCTCCAACCTCAAGTAATAATTCTTCTTGCTACCCTGGAAGCAGTGGACCACAAACGTCGTCTTCCCCATGCCCTGTTTCTCCTCGTCTGACCGTTCCTATCCGCCCCCGGCGGCGCCGCCGGGGGCCCCGGTCGGAAACCGGTTCTTCCGGCGGGCGAAACCGAAACCTGCGCCCGGAGCTTAAGCGTTCCGCCGCCCGGAAACGCGGTTGCGGCCGTATAACCACGAAAAATACCGTCCTTCCGGCCGAAAAGACCGGAGGCTTTCGACTGGTAAGGTATGCGATTTAAGCCCTTCTGACAACCGACTTTTCCCTACCCCCGCTTCGCGGGCCGGAGCGAGCGGCGATCCAAGAACACGTTGGCGAGGATGCCGGCGAGCAGAACGGACGTGGAGCCCCATTCCAGCCAGGGAGGCAGCCCGGCGCCCGCCGCCGCGGGCGCGAACACCTGACGCGCGTTTCCCGCCAAATCCAGGAGCAGACCGCATCCGACCGCGCTCACCAGCACCGCGGCCAGGATAATCACGGCGGCGCTCCGTCCCAACGTGCGGACAATGACCATCAACCCGACGGTGTTGGTGACGGGACCGGCCATCAGAAATACCAGGGCCGCCCCCGGGGAAAGACCCTTCGCCATCAGGGAAGCGGCGATCGGTATACTCCCGGCGGAACATATATACATGGGTATTCCCACCAGGAACATCGCCAGCATCGAAAGCAGCGAGCCCCCCAAGAAACGATCGAGGGATCCGGGGGGGAGCAGGCGGGTTATCGCCCCGCCCAAGACAACGCCGAGCAGCAGCCAGCCGCCGGTATCGCGCAGGAGAACGCGAAAGGAAAAGCGCAGAGCTTCCCCGATCCGCGCTCCCGGGGCGGAGGGTTGCGCCCGAGGTTCGGTCGGCGGCGGGGGGGGGCGTCGAGCGCGGCGGGAATCGAACAGATCGGCGGCCCACCCGCCGATCAGCCCGGCCAGGAAGGCGCTCAGTACCCGAAAAACCGCAAAGAGGCCCCCCAGCATGCCGTAGGTAGCCAAAATGGAGTCGATTCCGGTGGCGGGAGTGGACAACAGAAACGCGACCACGCTGCCGCGGCCCGCGCCTTCTTCCCGGAGCGTCATGGCCGCGGGAAGCACCCCGCAGGAACACAAGGGAAGGGGTATCCCCACGATGGTGGCTTTGACCACCTGTCTCCAGCCGCCCCCGCCCAGATGGCGCGCGATGCTCCCCGGGCGTATCAACAGCCGTATCCCTCCCGCGACCAGAAACCCGAACAAAAGATAGGGAGACATCCGATTGAGCAGGTCCAGGGAAGCCGTCGCGACCTCGACCAGGTACGTCCCGGCGGTCATGGCCGCACGCCCAGGAAAAGCGGGAACGTGTTCGGGGATAAACCCTTTACAATTATGAAAAGTTTGTAGAGATAACCGCTCTTCATGCGATAATACTATAGCAGCAAATCCGGGGGCGGGCCATGCCCATAGCGGACAACCTCGAACTTTTCGCCAAATGGGTCGCGCAGGCAAGCCGGATCGTATTCCTGACCGGAGCCGGGATCTCCACCGAAAGCGGAATTCCCGACTTCCGTTCGGCGGACGGCCTCTACGCCGACCCGGGCAACAGAAACATCTTCGAGATAGACTCGTTCGCCGAGAACCCCGAGCCTTTTTTCCGTTTCGCCGCCCGGTTTTTCGAGCTGATGACCGCGGCCGCACCCAACCGGGCCCACCTCGCCATCGCCCGCCTCCAGGACCGGCGAACGGTCTCCGTGGTCACCCAAAACGTCGACAATCTGCACCAACGGGCCGGGAGCCGCGAGGTTCATCCCGTTCACGGGACGTTCGAGCATTCCGTCTGCCTCGGGTGCGGGGCCAGGACCAGAACCGAAGCCCTGTTGCACGATATCAGGGCGGGCAAGGTTCCCCGCCACGCCTGCGGCGGCCTCTTTAAACCCGAGATCACGTTTTTCGGAGAACCGCTGCCGACGGTACCCTGGGAAGGCGCCCGACGGGCGATAGCCGAGGCCGATATCCTCTGCGTGGTCGGGTCATCGCTGGTAGTCTACCCGGCCGCCGCCCTCCCCTCCTGCCGTCCCGCGGCCTGCCGGCTGGTGATCGTCAACCGGGATCCCACTCCCTGGGACGGAGAAGCGGACCTGGTCCTGAGCGGAAACGCGGGCGAGATCATGGAGAAGGCAGCTTGCCCCAACTGGTGAGGGGCCTAACATGGACAAACCCTTGGTCAGGGGCGCCGTTTTCCTGGCGACCGGTATTTTCCTGGGGAGACTCGGCCGGCTGCCGGAGTTGCCGGCCGGCATCGGGGCTCTGGCCGCGCTGGGACTGGGCCTGGCGCTGCCGCGGGGCCGGGGTCGGGGAGCGGCGTTGGCGGCGGCGGCGTTCCTGGCGGGGGCGTGGCGTCTGGCCGGAACCGGCCACGTCCCGGCCGACGACGTCTCCACGCTGACCGGACCCGGGACGGTCGCCGTCGTCGGGACCATCGTCGACGAGCCGGTCCGGGAGCGGCATTCGGTGCGGTTTCTTCTGGCCTGCGAAACCGCGGACGGCGGCGGGCGGCGTTCCCGAATCGGCGGACGGCTGGCCGTAACTTTTCATGGAGCGGTCGCGGACCTGGCTCCGGCGCTGCAATACGGAAATACCGTCGAAGTCAGATCGCGGATCCGGATTCCCCGCGAATCCGTCGACATCGACGGCTTCAGCCGGAAAACGTTTCTGGCGGCCCGGGGGATCTACGCCGAAAGCACCGTCTACCGAACGGATGCGGTCCGCCTGCTGAGGACCGGAGGAGGGTCCCGGGCGAAGGCGGCCGCCATCTCTCTGCGCCGACGGCTGGAGGCAGTCATCGACAGCTCTCTCCCCGATCGGGAAGGGCAGCCGGGAGGTATCGAAGCGGCGCTGCTCAAAGCCGTTCTTTTAGGGCGGCGCGATGCGCTCCCGGCCCGGATCAGGGAGAACTTCCGCGGCACCGGCATCATCCACGTTCTCGTGGTCTCGGGGCTGCATATCGGCTTCATCTGGCTGCTGGCGGATGCCGTGTTCACGTTCCTGCCTCTGCGTGCCCGGCACCTGATCCTGATCCCCCTGGTGGCCGGATACGTCTACCTGACCGGAGCCCGCCCCCCGGCGGTGCGAGCCGGACTGATGGCCGCCATCTATTCGGCGGGAATCGTTCTGAACCAGCCCGCCCAACCCTGGACGGCCCTGGCCGCGGCCGGTTCCGCGCTCCTGCTGTGGAACCCCCTGAACCTCTTCCTCCCCGGGTTTCAGTTTTCCTTCCTCCTGGTGGCCACCATTCTCCTGCTCTATCCACGGCTGCGAAAGGCCCTGGCTTTTCTGCCTGCCTGGGCGGCGGCCCCGGCGGCGGCGACGCTCGCGGCCCAGGCCGGCGCCGTCCCGCTTACCGCCCATTATTTCCGGCGGTTTTACCCCGCGGGCCTTATCGCCAACCTACTGATAGTTCCCCTGGTGGGCGCGATCGTCGCCCTCGGTTTCGCGGCCGCCTGGGCCGGACTGGCCTGGACGAAAGCCGCGGTCGTTCTCAACTACCCCAACCGCACCCTGATCTCGTGGCTCCTGCGACTGGCCGGGCTCGGCAGCCGCCTCCCCGGAGCCGATATCGCCGTCCCCTGTTTTCCCGGGTCGTGGGCGGCGGCCTGGTTTCTGCTCCTGCTGGCCTGGGCCGGGCCCGGACGGTGGAAGCTGCGGACCGCGGCGGTGATGCTCCTGGCCGCAGCGTGCGTCGCCGCGGGCCTCTTCCGCCCCCGGGAACGCTGCCGTTTGACGTTTTTCGACGGGGAGAGCGGGGAATTCGTTCTCGGAGAAGGCCCCCGGGGGGCGTTTCTGCTCGGGCCCGACGACGACGCCCACGATGAGATCGGAATGCTGGTGGAGCCGGAGCTCTTCCGACGGGGGATCGCCGAACTGGACTGGGTCGTGCTGGCGGGGGCCGGTCCCGATCATCTCGGCACCCTGACGCGGCTCCTGGAGCGGGTGGCGGTCAAAAGGGTTCTGGAACCTCCGGGTCTGGAAACGACGGCGGCATACCCCGCCTTCCTCCGCCTGCTGGAGCGGGAAGAGATCGAGCTGGTCCGGGCCGAGGCCGGGGAAAAATTTTACCCCGGGGGACTGGAGGCGACGATCTGCTGGCCCCCGCCGGGAACCCTCCCCGAAGACGGCGCCGAGACGCTGGCGGTCGCCGTCGGCGCCCGGCCCGGGATTTTCTTCCTTCCCGGCCGGATCGGTCCGCAAGCCCAGCGGGAGCTGATCCGGAGAAACCGCGGGTTTCGGGCGGACGTGCTCCTGCTTCCCCACCGGGGCAACAAGAACATGATCGCTTCGGATTTTCTCGATTCCCTGGCTCCGAAGACGGTAGTCGCCCTCCGGGGGCGCCCCGTGTTCGGGCGCTATCCGGCCCTGCCGCGGGAAGAGATGGAGGGGAGCGGAAGCCGCCTCCTCTCCAGCAGCGAAACCGGCACCGTCACCTTCATCGTCGGGGAGGAAGGCGTTCGGGTCGTCTCCGGCCGGGGAGAACCTCTGTGAAAACGGGGCCGCTGCTGGCCGCGGCGCTGCTGGCCGCGGCGGCGGCGGGGGGGGGCGGAGAGCCCGCCCCGCCGGCCGAACCCCCTCCCTGGATCCGGATTTTCTTCTCCCCCGAAGACGACGTCGCCGCGCTGCTGACGGGGCTGATCGATTCCTCCCGGTGTCGGGTCTGGGCCGCGTTCTACAGCCTCGATCTCCCCGGGGTCGCCGAGGCGCTGCTCTGGGCGCGGGAGCGCGGGGTCGACGTCCGGGTCGTCATGGACGACGCCGCCGGCGGCGGCGTCCGGTCGCGGTCTCATCAACTGCGCCGGGCCGGGATCCTGGTTACGGACGCCTCCCCCGGCGATTTCATGCACAACAAGTTCATGGTCGTCGACGGTTTCATCACCCTGACCGGCTCCTGCAACCCCACCGAAACCGGGGTGACCAGGGACAACAACAACGTCGTCGTCGTCGCCTGCAGCCGGCTGGCCTTCCACTACCAGAAGGAATTTCTGGAGATGTGGGAGGGAGCATTCGGGAACAATTCTCCCGCCAGCCCCGGCGGCCATAAATTCCGGGTCGAGGGGGTCGATATCGAAGTCTGGTTCGCCCCGGAAGAAGACTGCGCCGGGCGCCTGATCGAACTGATCGAGAGCGCCCGGGAAAGCGTGGTGTTTTCCTGTTTCGCCTTCACCCTCACGGAAGTGGCCGAAGCCCTGATCCGCAAACACGAAGAAGGCGTCGACGTCAGGGGGATTTTGGAACGGGGACAGGGCGGTCCCTATTGCGTCTACCGTCTTCTGGCCGACTGCGGAGTGGACGTCCGGTGGGATCAAAATCTTTATTACCTCCACCACAAGTTCTTCGTAATCGACGGAACCACGGTGGCCACGGGCTCCTTCAACCCCTCCCGCCACGCCCGGGACGACAACGACGAAAATCTCGTCATCATCGGACACCCGGCAGTGGCCGCCCGGTTTCTCCGGGAGTTCGAAAAGCTGGCCCGGCCGGTATGGGAATAAGAGCGGGTTGACCGGTTGGGAAAAGGAAGGAAGCGGCGTATAATCTCCGGCGCGAAGGCGCTGTTTCATGAGATCAACCACCTACAGGCGGGATCTGGGAGTGGCTCTCGGCCTCTCCCTGCTCATACACGCCACCCTGGCGGCGTTCTGGGGCCACGAGTTTCGACTTTCCCGGAGACCCGTCCGCCCGGCGCCCGCTCCCTCGGTCGAGGTGGAGTTCGTCGATTCTCCCGAGCGGGTCGCCCCGGTGCGGGACGACGACGAGCCCGGGCATCTGCTCTCCGACCGGGAATCCCGGGCGCAGGACACCATTCCCGACCGCCCCGAGGAAACCGACCAGCCCCGGATGGCCGGTACCGCCGAAATAAAAAGCATCCGCAAGGTGCCCCGGGGCGCCGCGCCCCCCCAGCCGGAGCGGAACGGGGGCGAACAAGGGCGCGACGAAGAAGTGGAGCCGGAAGAGGGAGTGTTGACCGCGCAAGCCGGTTCCCGGGAGACGGACCGTTCGACCGCGCCGTCCCTGGCCGAAGACGGGCTCCCCCTTCCCCTCGACGGCGCCGACGAGTTCCTCTCCCCGGAAGCCTACTCCCCGGAAGGCAAGGCGCTGATCCTGAAACAAGCCGCCTACAACACCCGCTCCGACGCGGTGGGGCGCTATCTGGCCAGGATCAAGCCCAGGATCGCCAACTTCTGGACCCTGGTGGTAATGAACAGCGCTTTCTATATCCGCACCCGCCACACCTCGATCCTTTTCAAAATCATGCCGGACGGATCCCTGGGCGAAATCATGGTCAACGAACACGACGGGCCGGCCTGGGAGGTCCGCTATGCCCTGCGGGCGGTGCAGGGGGCGGCCCCGTTCGAACCCTTGGACCGGGAGATCCTGGATTTTATCCGGGACGACGGCCTCTGGATTGAGTTCGGATTCACCTACCAGTAATATTACATGCGTCGCGGCTCCCTTTCCGGTAGTCTAGTCCGGCAGAAACGGCCGGGGGGGCCGAGTCGCCGGAGAGGGGAAAAAGCATGATTGAAAATATCGTCAACGGCGGTTACACCATGATCGCCCTCGCGGCCTGTTCCCTGCTGTCGGTAGCCGTCATCATCGAGCGCGGCATCCGCCTGCGCCGGCGAAGGATTCTCCCGATCCCGATGCTGGCCGCGGTGCGTTCCTTCCGCCCCGGAGATCCCGACCCCGGCGAAGCGGGAGAAGCGCCCCTGGGAAAAGTCTTGAGCGCGATCTATCGGAACCGGAACCTTTCCTGGGAACTCGACAACGAAGCCGCCCAAGTCGGCCTCAAGCAGGCGGAGGCCACCATGGAGCAGGGGCTGGTGATCCTGGAAATCGTCGCCGTGATCTCCCCCCTGTTGGGGCTGCTGGGAACGGTGCTGGGCATGGTCAAGGTTTTCGGGGTCATCTCGCAAGTCGGGATCGGCCAGGCGCAGGCCATGGCGGGGGGAATCTACGAGGCCCTGGTAACCACGATCGCCGGGCTGATCGTGGCCATCCCCGCGCTGGTAGCTCATGGGATCTACGTGAGCAAGGTCGACCGCCTGCTGGTGGAGATCGAGGAAGTGAGCGGGGCCCTGCAACGCAAGCTCTACGGGAGCGGAAGCGGGGAATGAACCGCCGGCGGCGCAGAAACCGGATCGTGATCAACATCACCTCGATGATCGACATCATCCTTCTGCTGCTCATCTTTTTCATGGTCACCGCCACCTTTACCGACGAGAACGGCCTGTCCATCGATCTGCCCACGGCCTCGGCCGCCCACGCGGAGCGGGAACGCACCCTGGAGCTTTCGATCTCTTCCGGGGGGGAGATGTTCCTCAACCGGGAACCGGTCGACCGGGCGTCGCTGCCCGGCCTGCTCGCCGGTTACGCCGCGACGCTCGAGTCCCCGGCCCTGGTCCTGAAGGCCGACCGCACGCTCCCCTACGGGTTGGTGGTGGAACTGATGGACCTCTCCCGTCAAGCGGGGCTGAAAAAGATCGTGGCCCTGACCAGGTCGGGAGGCGAAACCGCCGGGGGGGGGGAATGAACCGAATCGTCGGGAAACTGCCCTTGGCCGACGGCGTCACCCTCTTCCGGATCGAAGCGCCGGAGATCGCCCGCCGCCGGCGGGCGGGGCAGTTCGTGATCCTGCGCCTGGATGCGGAAGGCGAGCGCATCCCCCTCACCCTGGTCGACTCCGACCCGGAGGCGGGCTCCATAACCCTGGTCGTACAGGCGGTGGGAGCCACCACCAAGCGCCTGGCCGCCTTACGGGAGGGGGAGGAGATCAGGGACCTGGCCGGGCCCCTGGGACACCCCACGCCGGTGCGGGAACTGGGAACGGTGGCGGTGGTCGCCGGAGGAGTGGGAGCCGCCGAAGCGCTGCCGGTGATCAAGGCCTGGCGGGGCGCCGGCAACCGGGTCCCGGCCATCGTCGGGGCCCGGAGCGCCGACCTGCTGATTCTGACCGAAGAGCTCAGGACCGCTGCCGACGAGCTTCATCTCTGCACCGAAGACGGATCTCTGGGAAAGCGGGGCCTGGTCACGGACCTGCTCCGGACCATGATCAACGACGGCGCCGTTCCCGACCTGGCGTACGCCATCGGTCCGGTACCGATGATGAAGGCCGTGGCCGACCTGACCCGGCCTTACGGCATCCCCACCCTGGCTTCCCTGAACCCGATCATGGTGGACGGAACCGGAATGTGCGGCTGTTGCCGGGTAACGGTGGGCGGAACCGTCAAGTTCGCCTGCGTCGACGGACCCGATTTCGACGCGCACCAGGTGGATTTCGGCGAGCTCCGCCAGCGGCAAGGGGCTTATCGGGAAGAGGAGCGGGAAGCCGAGACCGCCGAACGGGAGGAAGACCGGTGACCGCGCCGGGGACCCGGGAACGGATGGCGGAACTGCCCGCCGCCGAGCGGAAAAAACATTTCCGCGAGGTTCCCCTCGGATATTCTCCGGAAGAAGCCGGGCGGGAGGCGGCCCGCTGCCTGCAGTGCCCGAAAGCTCCCTGCCGCCAGGGCTGCCCGGTGGAGATCGACATCCCCGGCTTTATCCGCCGGATCAGGGAAGGCGACGACGCGGGCGGCATCGCCTTGATCCGGGAAACCAACTCGCTCCCCGCGGTCTGCGGCCGGGTCTGCCCCCAAGAAGAGCAGTGCGAGAAGTTCTGCGTGCTGGGGAAAAAGGGCGAACCGGTGGCGGTCGGAGCCCTGGAACGCTATCTGGCCGACCGCGAGGAGGCGCCCCGGCGAACAGCGGACGGGGGCAGCTTCTCCTCCTCTTTCCGGGTGGCCGTGGTCGGTTCGGGGCCGGCCGGCCTGACCGCGGCCGGCGACCTGGCCCGGCTCGGCTACGGTGTCACCGTTTTCGAGGCCTTGCACGCCCCCGGGGGAGTGATGGGCTACGGGATCCCCGCGTTCAGGCTCCCCCGGGAGATTCTCGACCGGGAGATCGAGCGCCTGAAAAACCGCGGGGTGCGCCTGGAACTCAACACCGTCATCGGAGCCGGCTCGAGCCTGGACGATCTCTTCCGCGCCGGGTTTTCGGCGGTTTTCATCGGCAGCGGCGCCGGCCTCCCCCGGTTCATGAACATTCCCGGCGAAAACCTCAACGGCGTTTATTCCGCCAACGAATATCTGACCCGGGTGAACCTGATGGGAGCGGCTCGGTTTCCGGAAACCGGCACTCCGGTCCTGCGCGGTCACGACGTGGGCGTGGTCGGAGGAGGAAACGTGGCCATGGACTCGGCCCGCACCGCCCTGCGCCTGGGCGCGGAGCGGGTTTCCGTCATCTACCGGCGCAGCCGGGAAGAACTCCCGGCCCGGCGGGACGAGATCGGGCATGCCGAGGAAGAGGGCGTCCGCTTCCTTTTTCTCACCCTGCCCACCCGTTACCTCGGCGACGAACGGGGACGGGTCCGGGAAGTGGAATGCCTGCGCATGGAACTGGGCGAACCGGACTCGTCCGGGCGGCGGCGGCCGATCCCGATTCCGGGCTCGGAGTTCGTCCTCCCCTGCGACCTGGCGGTCGTGGCCGTGGGAAACGACCCCAACCCCCTGGTTCCCCGCCTGACCCCGGGATTGGAGACCGGCCCCCGGGGAACGATAACCATCGATCCGGAGACCGGGAAAACCTCGCTCCCCGGGGTCTTCGCGGGGGGCGACATCGCCAGCGGCGCGGCGACCGTCATCGAGGCGATGGGCGCGGGGAAGCGGGCGGCGCGGGCCATCGACGATTTCTTGCGCGCGCGCCGCTGAAACCGGACGCGGCCCTTCGAACCGATCTCAGCCGAGCTTGACCGCCGTGCCGTAGACGCACACTTCGAAAGCATGCATCATGATCACGGTCACGTCGAAATGGATGTTGATCACCGCGTCGGCGCCGAGGTTGGAAGCGTTGACCCGTAAGCGCTTGAGGGCCCGTTCCCGCAGTTCGAAAAGCAGGTCGCTGTAGGTATCCAGTTCCCCTTCGAACTCGTAGGGCTTGGGCGGCGTCTCGGGCGCCGCCGGTTCCGCGGGCGGCTCGACGGGAACTCCGACATCCTCCCCGGTCACGATCTTCGGCCCCCAGGAAAGCGCCGAAGCCAACGCTTTCTTGATGCCGGAAATCAGCGATTCCGAAATATGGGCGGCCCCGACCACGTTGCCGCGGACGATCCCGATCACCTCGGTTATCTCCCGGCCCGGGACGTTATCGGTGTTGGTGAATATCATTTCGTCCTACCTCCTTGCGCGATGCCCGCGCTCAAAGGATTATCGCATCCGCCGGGACCCGGTTCAACTCAAACTATGCCCGGGCGGAGGACTCGTCCTCCCCCCGTTCACGCCTCCAACCGGCGTATCCCTCCGAGGTAGGGCCGGAGGGCTTCGGGGACCGTCACCGAACCGTCGGCTTCCTGGAAGTTTTCGAGAACGGCCACGATGGTGCGGGGGAGAGCCACACCGGAACCGTTCAGGGTGTGGGGATGCCCGACGGCGCCGGCGGCGTCGCGGTAGCGGATCCGGGCGCGGCGGGCTTGAAAATCCTCGAAATTGGAGACCGACGAGCATTCCAGCCACTCGCCCTGCCCCGGCGCCCAGATTTCGATATCGTAGCAGCGGGCCGCCGCGAAACTGAGATCGCCGGTCGGCAGCTCCAGAATCCGGTAAGGAAGCTCCAGCCGGCGGACGACTTCTTCGCAGCACCCCAACAGACGAGCGTGCTCGTCGCCCGACGCCCCCGGTTCGACCACGGCCACCAGTTCGACTTTATCGAACTGGTGCAGCCGGATCAGGCCCCGGGTTTCCTTGCCGTAAGAACCGGCTTCCCGGCGAAAACAGGGCGAATAGGCGACGTAGCGAACGGGAAGGGACTCGCCCGGAAGGATCTCCTCGCGGTGAATGTTGGTCACCGGGACTTCGGCGGTGGGGATGAGAAAGAGATCGTCCGCTTCCAGCCGGTACATGTCGTCTTCCATCTTGGGAAGCTGGCCGGTTCCGGTCATGGCGGAGCGGTTGACCACGAAGGGGGGGCAGATCTCGGTGAAACCGTGCTCGGCCACGTGCAGGTCGATCATGAAGTTGATCAGGCCGCGGACCAAGCGGGCGCCGGAACCGGTGAAGAGGGGGAAATTGGATCCCGCCAGCCGGGCCGCGCGGGAAAAATCGAAAAGCCCCAAACGCTCTCCGACTTCCAGATGGTTGGCCGGTCGAAATCCGAACTCCCGTTTTCGGCCTTCCTCCCGGATCAGAACCGCGGCCCGGGCGTCGGGTCCGACCGGGACCCCTTCCTGGGGGATATTGGGCACCTGCAGGAGCAAGCCATGGTACTCTTCGTCCAGGGAGCGGGCCAGTTCGTCCATCAGGTGGATCTTGCGGGCGACCGATTTCATTTCGGCGATGACGTCGGCCGCTTCTTCTCCCGAGGCCTTGCGCCTTCCGATCTCCCGGGAAACCTCGTTGCGGCGGCGCTTGAGCGCCTCGGCCTCGGTGATCATGTCCCGGCGCTCCCGATCCAGGGCCAGCAGCCGGTCCAGATCGAGGTCGACCAGACGCTGGATCAATGCTTTTCCTACCAGGTCGGGGTTCTCCCGGATAAACCTGGGATCGAGCATGTTCAGTCTCCGTCTTCCCCGGGCTCGGGCTCCTCGGCTTCGTCCCCGGGTTCGGAGAGACCGGAGACCAGTTCCTCCTCGGTCGGTTCGACGTCCGGAGTTTCCTCGTCCCCCTCCCCTTCTCCTTCACCGGCTTCGTCCCCGGTGTCGCGTTCGGCGATCTTGGCCAGCGAGACCAGGCGGTCCCCTTCGTCCAGCTTGAGCAGGCGGACTCCCTGGGTTATTCTCCCGATCGCCCGGATGGAGTCGACCGGGATCCTGATCATCTTGCCCTCGGCCGACATCAACATGAGTTCGTCCCCCTCGCGCACCGATGCCACCCCGACCAGGACCCCGACTTTGTCCGTGGTCCGCAAGGTCAGGACCCCCGATCCTCCCCGGGTCTGGGCCCGGTATTGGTCGAAGCCGGTCCGCTTGCCGTAGCCGTTTTCGGAAACCACCAGAAGGGTGTGGTCGGCGACGACTTTTTCCATGGCCACGACCCGATCGTCTTTCCCCAGGCGGATCCCCCGCACGCCCCGGGCGGTGCGGCCCATGGAGCGGACGTCGGTTTCGTGGAAGCGGATCGACTTCCCCGAACTGGTGACGAGCAGCATGTCGTCGTGCCCCGAGGTGAGAATGGCGGTGATGACGCGGTCCCCTTTTTCGACCCCGATGGCGATGATGCCGCCGGCCCGGGGGTGGCTGTAGGCGTCAAGGGGCGTCTTTTTGATCGTTCCCGCCTCGGTGGCCAGCATCACGAACCCGGGCTCCTCGAAATTCCTGACCCGGATCATGGCGGCGATCTTGTCCTCCACGGAAATCTCCAGCAGGTTGGCGATGGACCTGCCCTTGGCCGCCCTCCCCGCCGGCGGGATCTGATAAACCTTGATCCAGTGCACCTGTCCGGATTCCGTGAAAAAAAGAAGATAGTCGTGGGTGGAGGCGGTAAAGAGGTGCTCGACGAAGTCTTCGTCCCGAGTGGCCATCCCCGAAACCCCTTTCCCCCCGCGGCGCTGGGAACGGTAGGTGGCGACCGGAACCCGCTTGATGTAGCCTCGGTGGCTGATGGTGATGAGGGCGGCTTCGTCGGCGATCAAATCCTCGATCTTGATTTCGGAGTCTTCGGGGACAATCTCCGTGCGCCGGCCGTCCCCGAACTTTTCGACCAGGTCGTCCAGGTCTTCCTTGATCAGTTCCAGCACCTTCTTCTCGCTGTCGAGGACGGACTGCAGGTAAGCGATAAGTTTGATCAGTTCCCGGTACTCCTCGTCGATCTTCTTGGCCTCGAGACCGGTCAACCGGTAGAGGCGAAGGTCGAGGATGGCGTCCGCCTGGATCTCGCTCAGCTTGAACCGCTTGATCAGACCTCGCTTGGCGGCGTCCCGGTCGGCCGATTTCTTGATGATCTCGATGACTTCATCGATGTTTTTAAGAGCGACCTTGAAGCCTTCGAGAATGTGGGCGCGGCGCTCGGCCACGTCCAGGTCGAACCGGGTCCGGCGGAGAATGACTTCCTTGCGGTGCTCGACGAAGCAACGGATGGCCTCCTTCAAATTCATGACCCGGGGGCGGCCGCCGTCGAGGGCGAGGAGGATCACTCCGAAGGTGACCTGCAGCTGCGTCTGTTTATAGAGCTGGTTGATGATGACCCGGGCGACTTCGCCCCGTTTCAGCTCGATGACCACGCGCATCCCCTCGCGGTCGGATTCGTCCCTGAGGTCGGAGATGCCGTTGATCTTCTTGGCGTTGACCAGGGCGGCGATGTCTTCCAGGAGTTTGCTCTTGTTGACGCCATAGGGTATCTCGGTGACGATGATCGCCTCCTTGCCCCCCTTGAGCTGCTCCACCCCCACCCGCCCCCTGACCCGGAGACGCCCGCGGCCGGTGGCGTAGGCGCGCTTGATCTCCTCGATGCCCGTGATCACTCCCCCGGTGGGGAAATCGGGCCCCGGAACGACCCGGATGAGTTCGTCGAGAGCGACATCGGGGTCGTCGATGCAGAGTTTGATCGCGGCCGCTATCTCCTTGAGGTTATGGGGGGGGATGTTGGTCGCCATCCCCACCGCTATCCCGGTTCCGCCGTTGCAGAGCAGGTTGGGGAACCGGCCCGGGAGCACGGTCGGCTCGGTCAGGGTTTCGTCGTAGTTGGGCACGAAATCGACGGTGTTCTTCTTGAGATCGGCCAGCATCTCCATGGCCACCGACGTGAGCCGGGCTTCCGTATACCTCATCGCGGCGGGGGGATCGCCGTCGATGCTCCCGAAGTTTCCCTGGCCTTCCACCAGCGGGTAGCGGAGGTTGAAGTCCTGGGCCATCCTCACCAGGGTGGGATACACCACGCTCTCCCCGTGGGGATGGTAGTTGCCGGAAGTATCTCCGCAGATCTTGGCGCATTTGCGGTAATGGGAGCGGGGACCGAGATTGAGATCGTTCATGGCCACGAGTATCCGCCGCTGGGACGGTTTCAGACCGTCCCGGGCGTCGGGGAGGGCCCGGGCCACGATCACGCTCATGGCGTAGTTGAGATAGGACTCCTGAAGCTCGTCCTTGATATCCTTGTCGATGATCTTTTCGTTGGGGTTATACATGGGCAGGCAACTCCGGGATCAAACATCCAGGTTCTTGACGAAAAGGGCGTTGGAGAAGATGAATTTTTTCCTGGGCTCCACGACATCCCCCATCAAAAGCGTAAACGCTTCGTCGGCGGCGACCGCATCGGCCATGGTTACTTTGACCAGGGTCCGCTTTTCCGGATCCATGGTCGTCTCCCAAAGCTGATCGGCGTTCATCTCCCCCAAACCTTTGTAGCGTTGAATACTCAAACCCTGCCGGCCGATCCTGCGGATGGCCGGAAGAATGTCCCTGACCCTCATGACCGGGTGCTCGGCATCCCCGTCCATGATCCGGTAAGCGGGCCCGTTGTCCTCCTTGCGCTTAATCAGGGGGATCCCCAATTCCTGCAGATGCTTGAGACATTTCACTATTTCCCGGGATTCGTATATTTCCACGACTTCGTAATCGTCGACCGCGCCGCCGTTTTCGTTCTCGGCGCCGTCGGTCTCCGCGGCTTCGCCTTCCAGCGAGGCGGAGAAGCGGGACAAGCCCTCGTCGTCGAAGATAAAGGTATGCTCGTGACCGAGTCGGGCCTGATAGCGGGGGAGCGCCCCCGTTTCCGCTTCCTGCTGCCCGATGTACGAGTCCCAGTTGATCGCGCGTTTTTCCACTTGCCCGATCAGATATTCGAGTCGCCCGAGTTCCTTGAGCACCTTCTTGAGCATGGCGGCGGAGAAGTCGTGCCCGTCGGCCAGGCGGGTCAGCTTGATGTCCTCCATTCCCATTTCCAGGAGGTACCGGTTCATGTGCTCGTCGCTTTCGACGTAGAACTCCCGTTTCTTGCGCTTGATCTTGTAGAGGGGGGGGCGGGCCAGATAGATAAAGCCGTTTTCCAGCAGTTCGGACATCTGCCTGAAGAAAAAAGTGAGCAAGAGGGTGCGGATATGAGACCCGTCGATATCGGCGTCGGTCATAATGACTATTTTATGGTACCGCGCTTTCTCGATGCTGAAATCCTCGCTCCCGATCCCGGTGCCGATGGCCGTAATCATGGTCTGGATCTCCTTGTTGGAGAGGACCTTGAGGGGAGCGGCTTTTTCGACGTTGAGGATCTTGCCTTTGAGGGGAAGAATGGCCTGGAAATGGCGGTTCCGTCCCTGCTTGGCCGAGCCGCCGGCGGAATCGCCTTCGACCAGGAACAGTTCGGAGACGCTCGGGTCGCGGGACTGACAGTCGGCCAGTTTCCCGGGAAGACCCCCGCTTTCCAACGCGCCTTTGCGCCGGGTTAGATCGCGCGCTTTGCGGGCGGCGTTGCGGGCCTTGGTGGCGTTGATGCATTTGCCGATCACGGCCCGGGCGGCGGTCGGGTTTTCCTCCAGAAACGCGCCCAGCCCGTCGTTGACGACGGCCTGAACGATCCCCTCCACTTCCCCGTTGCCCAGCTTGGTCTTGGTCTGTCCCTCGAACTGGGGTTCCGGGACCCGGACGCTGATGACGGCGGTCAACCCCTCCCTGACGTCGTCGCCCGCCATAGCCGGGTCTTTCTCCTTCAGCAGCTTATGGGTCTTGGCGTAGTAATTCAGGGTCCGGGTCAGGGCCGATTTGAACCCGGACAGGTGGGTGCCGCCCTCGATGGTGTTGATGTTGTTGGCGTAGCTGTAGATATTTTCGCCGTAGGAATCGTTGTACTGGACCGCGACCTCGACCTCGATCCCGTCCCGGCCCTTTTCCAGGTAGAGCACCTTGCGATGCAGCGTGTTCTTGTTCTGATTGAGAAACTGAACGAAACTCTGAATTCCTCCCTTGTAGCGGAATTCGTCGCTGCGGTCGGTGCGTTCGTCCGTAAGCGTAATCCGGACGTCTTTGGTCAAAAACGCCAGTTCGCGCAACCGCTTGGCCAGGATGTCGTAATTGAACTCCTGCTCCCCGAAGATCTCGGGGTCGTGCTTGAAGGTCACCTTGGTCCCGGTGCTCTTGGTCTTTCCCACGACCTTCAGCGCCTTTTCCCGTATCCCGCGGGCGAAGGTCATGTGGTAAATTTTCCCCCCGCGCTTGACCTCGACCTCGAGCCATTCGGAAAGAGCGTTGACCGCCGATACCCCGACGCCGTGGAGCCCCCCGGAAACCTTGTAGGTCGAGGAGTCGAACTTTCCTCCGGCGTGAAGAACCGTCATCACCACTTCCAGGGCCGGTATTTTTTCGGTGGGGTGCTTTTCGACGGGAATGCCCCGGCCGTCGTCGGTCACGGAAATGGAATTATCGCCGTGGATCACCACCTCGATCCGGTTGCAGAAACCGGCCATGGCTTCGTCGATGGCGTTGTCCACCACTTCGTAGACGCAGTGGTGGAAGCCCCGCGACCCGGTGTCGCCGATATACATGGCGGGGCGCTTGCGCACCGCCTGGATCCCCTTGAGGACCTTGATTTTCCCGGCATCGTATGCCTTGACTTGTGCTTCCCCGGCCATTCCTACCTCTGTCGGTTATTCGCGGTTTTCCAAGACGGAGTTATCGGGCCCGCCGATTCTAAAAATCAACCCGGTCACCAGCGCCCGGCCCAGATTCGAGTTCAGGGACTCGATAATCCGGCGCTTATGAAATCTTTCCAGCTGATAGAGCCATGCCGAGCTATCGACCAGAACGGTAAGCGTTCCTTCCCGGAAAGAACCGGGACGCGCATGGCGGGCCACCGCCGCTCCCACCGCGTCCTCCCACTTGGCCAACACCCGGCCGGCGGCCAGCAAGCCGCCGATCCTGTAGCCGTCCAGCAAGCCCTCCAGGACGTCCCCGACGGCGACGGGCCCCCCTCTCTCTCCCGCGCTTCCCATCAAAGAAGCTTTATCGGCATGATCAGGCAGAAAAAATGCTCGGATCGGAAAATCCCGGGCCTTCCGCCGTCTATCAATTCCAGCACCACCTCGTCTTTGTCGTCAACCGCCCTCAGTATTTCCAGAAGGAACTGAGGGTTAAACGCGATCGCCAGGGAATCTCCCTGGAAATCGATGTTCATTTCGTCGCGGGACTCGCCCACTTCGGGAGTCGTCGAAGATACCGTGAGCATTCCCGGCGAAAAGTCGAACCGAACCGAGTTCGATTTTTCGCTGGAAAGAAGCGAACCGCGGCGGACCACCTGCATGAATTCTTCCCGGGGCACCATCATCTTCACCGTGCTCTCCGAGGGAATGACCTGGCGGTAATCGGGGTAGCGCCCGTCGACCAGACGCGCGACGAGGAGGACGTTGCCCGCCTCGAACGCCGCCTGCTTCTGCCCGATCCGGATTTCCACGTCCCCGGAATCGCCGAGAATACGAAGCAGCTCGGAGACCGTCTTTTCCGGAAGCACCATCTCCCGGTCCAGCTCGTCGGGAAGTTGAGCCGGGTGCTCCGAAACCGCCAGCTTTTTCCCGTCGGTGGCGACCGCGGTCACCGCCCCCGATTTAAAACTGATATAGACTCCGTTGAGGATGTACCGGGACTGATCCTGGGACATGGCGAATGAGGATTGGCGCAGGAGCCGCTTCAGCTCCGCCTGGGGAATCCGGACGTCGACGGTCTCCCCCAACCGCGGTTCGGCGGGAAACTCGGAACAGGGGACCCCTACCATCTTGAACCGAGACCGGCCGCAGGAGATTCGGCTGGAGGTCTCGTCTCCTTCCAGAGAGATGGGATCGACCGGCGCTTCCCGGCAGATATTGAGAAAGCGGCGGCCCGGCAACGTGATCGACCCCGGATTTTCCACGACGGCTTCGAACCTGGAAGCGATCCAGATCTCCAGGTCGGTGGCTACGAGACAGCAACCGGTAGAATCCGCGGTTACAAGGATATTCGACAGGACCGGGACCATGCTTCTGGATCCGATGAGCCCTTGAAGCGGATGCAGCCCGGCCGCCGCCGCTTCCCGGGAAAACGATATTTTCATGCGCTTCCTCCAATGGGTCTATTAACAATGTAATTATAATGATAAACCTCTTTTATTAAAGGAAATAATAGTAATAAGGTCTGTTGATATCTGGATTTCTCCCTTGTCCCACGTTCGGGTCCGTCCGGGGATAACCGGTGGATGATCCGTTCGTTTCCGCATCCGTTTTGGGGACGACCGGCCGCGCCCGAGTTTTCCCCATCCTTTCCACACCGTTTCGTCGAGGTTATCCCGAACCCGGTGAGGATGGAACGTCCGGAGGGGGCGTCAGGCGCCGACGCCCTGGCGGATTCGGTTGCCGAGATGGGAAACGGTTCCGGCCAGATTCTTGTCCCACGTGGTTTTTTCCTCGATCGTGCGGCAGGCGTGAATAACCGTGGTGTGATCGCGTCCGCCGAACGCTTCCCCGATTTCGGACAAGGAACAGGGGGTCAGCTCCCGGGAGAGGAACATCGCGATCTGACGGGGAAAGGCTATGGTCTTGGGCCGGCGGGAGCTTTTCATGTCCGCTACCCTGATATCGAAAAACTCGGCTACCTTCTTCTGGATTTCATCGATGGAGATAAATCGCTCGACCTCGTTGTCGATGCTCCCCGCCAGCAGTTGCTCGACCAGGGGTATGGTCAACGGGGCGTTGGTCAAGGAAGCGAAGGAGGCGACCTGGATGAGGGCGCCCTCCAGTTTACGGATATTGGAGTGAATGCGTTCGGCGATGAACTGAAGGATTTCGTCGGGGATGTGCAGATGCTGCCATTCCGCTTCCTTGCGGAGGATGGCCACTCTGGTTTCGTGGTCCGGCGGCTGCAGATCGACCACCAGGCCCCACTCGAAGCGGGAGATCAGACGTTCCTCGATATCGGGAATATCTCCGGGGGGGCGGTCGCTGGAGAGAATGATCTGGCGGTGGGAGTCCCATAAGGCGTTGAACGTATGAAAAAACTGTTCCTGAGTCCGCACCTGTCCCCCCAGAAAATGGATATCGTCGATCAGCAGGGCATCGACCCCCCGGTACCTCTGCCGGAACCTGTCGGTGGTGCGGTTGGCGATGGAGTCGATGAACTCGTTGGTGAAAGTCTCGCTGGAAAGGTAGAGAATCCTGGCCCGGGAATTTCTGGCCAGGATCTCCTGGGCGGCAGCCTGCATCAGGTGGGTTTTACCCAAACCGACGCCCCCGTAGAGGAAGAGGGGGTTGTAGGCCTTGCCCGGTTCTCCCGACACCGCCAGGGTCGCGGCGTGCGCGAACCGGTTGCAGTTGCCGACCACGAAACGGTCGAAATTGTATTTGGGGTTGAGGGTGGGCGCCGGCGGCTTGGGGACCGCCGGCGGAACGACCGCCGCCGGCGCCGCCGGAGGGGCCGGCGACAGGGATTGATCGACGACGAACGCGGCCCGGGAAGGACTGCCCGAGATCTCCGCGGCCGCTTCCTCGATGACCTCCTGGTAATGTTCGCTGATCCAATCCCGGTAGAATTGGCTGGGGACGGAGAGCGACAGTGTTTCGTTTTCCCAGGACTGCACCGACAGCGGATAGATCCAGGTCTGGAAAATCTGGTCGCCCAACCGGTTTTTTAAGGCGGCAAACAGGTTTTCAACCTGGATATTCATGGTCCCACGCCCGGGGTGGAGGTTGAAGATGAACAGGTATTATCCACAGGGTATTGGAAGATACTTCATTTTTACGCAATAGCAAGCTCAAAGTGGTTTTCCGGGGTTCCGGAACCGGAACGGACAACGCGCGACGGCGCCCCGGGTAAAGCCATGAAGCTCGCAACATGTTCCCGGGCATGTGATTATAGTGTCAATGCCTTTAATTTCCAGCCCCCGCCAGCCTTTACGCCCCTTGTTTCCACGTCGGTGCTTGCCTAAGCAGGCTTACGACAACTGCTCCCGACCGCGGCCCCTATTCCTCACAAGTTATCCACATCCTTCTCCTTCCGCCCCCGCTTGCCAGCCGAAGTATATCTCCGGGGAAAGCGGAAATCAATGAAAAAGCGTCCGCGCAACGCCGCGGGCCGGAGCCGCCCGGGGAGACCGCGGGCGTGTATTATCGTGGTTGACACCGTTGCCGGGGTGAAGGATAATGCCCCGCTATCGTCGTTTAAACCGATTTGCGAGCACTGCAATGAAAAGAACGTACCAGCCATCGCGCCGCAAGAGGAAGAACAAGCATGGCTTTCTGGCGAGGAAGGCCACCAGAGGCGGACGCGCCATCATCCAGCGCCGGCGGAGCAAAGGCCGGAAAAGACTTGTGCCCTGCTGAACCGGTCCGCCGGAGTTTTCGCCTCGCTCCCTCCATGCGTCTGCGCCGAACCCGGGAATACGAAAAAGTCTACCGGGAAGGCCGCAGTTTTCGGGGGAGTCGGATCAGGGTTCATTGCCTGGAGACCGGGACGCCCGGGGTCCGGTGCGGGTTTTCAACCTCAAGGGGCCTGGGAACGGCGGTAGCCCGCAACCGGGCCCGGCGCCTGATGAAGGAAGTCTACCGGCTCAACGGTCATCGGCTGAGGTCCGGTTGCGAGATGGTGCTGGTCTGGTTCGGACCGGTGCAAGGTTGGAAGTACAGCCAGGCGGAGAAGGAGATCGGCGAACTGTGGAAAGCGATGCGCCTGCTGAAGGAACGATGAAGACGGTTCTGACAACCCTGATTCGCCTCTACCAGCGGCTCGTTTCTCCCTTCATACCGGCGCGGTGCCGGTTTTATCCCACCTGCTCGGAATACAGCCTCCGGGTTTTGGAACTGTGGGGAGTCCGGCGGGGCCTGCCCCGGGCCCTGGCGCGGATTCTCAAGTGCCACCCTTTTCATCCGGGAGGATACGATCCTGTTCCCGAGCCACCGGAAGGAACCGAATAATGGATAAGATCAGCAAGATCGGCGTCGGCATCTGCGTGGCGCTGTTGGCGGGCTGGTTCATCTACCAGTCGAAACAGGCTCCCCGGGAAGAGGCCGCTTCGGAAACGAAAGCTCCCGCCTCCGCCGGGGAAGAATCCCGAGCCGTCCCGCTCCCGCCCTCCCCCACCCCCCCCCGGCCCGCACCCTCGCCGGAGCCGGTCGTGGAGGAGAACCCCGCCGCCTCCGGACCGGTTTTCGGGGCGGCGGCCTCGGAAGTGAAGATAACGAACGGCTGGCTGGAAATCGCTTTCAGCAGCACGGGCGGCGTCCTGAGAAGGGTGGTGATCGGGGAAAACCCCGAGAACGGGGTCCGGGGCCTTCCCGGGGAGAACGGCGACGTCGTTCTCCAGGATTCGGTCGCTCCGGATAAAGCCCTGGGCTGGCTTCCTTTCGCTCCCTGCGGGGAGATGGAATCCGCGGTGCGCGACCGCGACAACGGGGACCGGGAGGTCAGCTTCCGGGGAAGTACGGCGGACGGGGGACTGGAAGTCGTCAAGACCTACGTGATCCACCCCGAAAAGTACCTGCTCGACCTGGAGATCTCCGTGAAAAACCTGGGGGCGACCCCCCTCGCGCTTCCGGGGGGGGCGAGCATGGTCTGCGGCTCCATGGGGCCGATCGATCCCCAGGACAGCCTGGGCGTCGACGTCATGACCCCCACCGGGATTCAGCGGCAGAGCGGCGTCGTCGAGCCGACCGCGGCCCGGATCGCCTGGCTGGCCCTGAAGACCAAGTATTTCACTTCCATCGTCAAGCCGCGGGAAGAGGACGCTTCCTCCTACCGCGTCGACGGTCTCCTCAAAGAGGTGGCGGCGGCGCGGGCGATCATCGGCTGCGGCCGGGGAGCGGCCGCCAGCCCGTACGAATACCTCAGCGCCGTTCTCAGCTTCAAGGAACGGACCCTGTCTCCGGGGGAAACGCTCTCCCGGTCGTTCGTGCTCTACCTGGGGCCGTCCGATTACAACCTGCTGCGGGAAGCCGGATTCGGCTTCGAAGACGTCATCAACCTGGGTATGCTGGCGCCGCTGTGCAAAGCCATCATCTGGCTCTTGGACCTGATCTACGGGTTCATCGGCAGCTACGGCTGGGCCATCATCTTCCTGACCCTGATCGTCAAGATCGTCCTCTGGCCGCTGACGCACAAGAGCTTCAAGTCGATGAAGGAGATGCAGAAGCTTCAGCCCAAGATCCAGGCCTTGAAGGAGAAATGCAAGGGGGACAGCAAGAAGCTCCAGGCCGAGACCATGAAGCTCTACAAGGAGCACGGCGTCAACCCCATGAGCGGATGCCTGCCCATGCTCCTGCAGATGCCGATTCTCTTCGCTCTCTACAACGCCCTGCGCAACACCATTCTCCTGCGCAACGCCCCGTTCTGGATCATCCCCGGGCGCTGGATCCGTGACCTCTCGGGGCCGGACCGGTTGGCGACCCTGCCGCAATCCTACCCGATCATCGGCGATCAGGTGAACATTCTCCCGTTGCTGATGGGGCTCACCTTCTACCTCCAGCAGAAACTGACCCCGCAGGCGCCGGCGGCCAACGACCAGGCCGCCCAGCAGCAGAAAATGATGGGGACCCTGATGCCGGTGCTCTTTACCCTCATGTTTTATACCCTGCCTTCCGGCCTCAACCTTTACTTCACCCTGAGCACCGTCATCACCATCCTCCAGCAGGGAGCGCTGCAGAAACGAGGTGCGTAAGGGGTGCCGGAAGCCCTGCCCGGGGAGATGAACGCCGCCGCCGGGACAATCGCGGCGATCGCCACCGCGGCGGGGCCGGGGGCGATCGGAATCGTCAGGATTTCCGGCCCCGGGGCGCGGTCGGTCGGCGCCCGGATTTTCCGGCCCTCGGGGGGAAAGCCGTTTTCGGCCCTTGAACCCAGGCGGATGCAGCCGGGATGGATCGTGGGCCCGGCGGGGGAGTTGGACCGCGCCCAGGTCTGCTTCTACCCGGAACCGGGGAGTTACACGGGGGAAGACCAGCTCGAGATCTTCACCCACGGGGGCCCCGGGATCATGGGCGAGGTTCTGAAGCTGGCGTATGCCGCCGGCGCCCGTCCCGCCGCCCCCGGTGAATTCACCCGGAGGGCGGTGCTGGCGGGGAAGATGGACCTGTTCCAGGCGGAAGCGGTCGCCTGGCTGATCGACGCCGAATCCCCGGCCGAGATCGAACAGGCCGCGCGCCAGCTCCGGGGCGGACCGAGCGAAGCTCTGCGCCGGATCCGCGGGCGTTTGATCGCTTTACGGGCCGAGGTCGAAATTTCGCTCGATTTCGAGGAATACGAGGAACGGCCCCTCCCCTACCCGGCCCTGGAAGCGGGGCTGGCCGGGGCCGCGGCGGAACTGAAAGAACTCGCCGCCGCGGCGGCTTCCGGGGAACAACTGCGCCGGGGACTGCGGGTGGTGCTGGCGGGGAGTCCCAATACCGGGAAATCCAGCCTCCTCAACCGGATCCTGGGGAGGGAGCGGGCCATAGTGTCTCCGCAGCCGGGGACGACTCGGGACACGCTGGAGGAGGAGATGGTTTTGGACGGTATGCGCCTGCGCCTGATCGACACCGCCGGTATCCGCGCTCGAGCCGAGGGAGTGGAGGCGGAGGGTATCCGCCGCGCGCGCGAGGAGGTCCGCTCCGCCGATCTGGTGGTGCTGGTGCTCGACGGTTCCGCCGCCTTGGGCAGCGACGACCTGGAAGCCTGCCGGCAGGCCGGCCGGGGAAGGCTGCTGATCGTGGCCAACAAAGCGGATCGGCGGCGCCGTCTCGAAAACCGGGCCGTAGTCCGGGAATTTCCCGGGGCCCGGGTCCTGGACGTATCGGCGGCCGACGGATCGGGGTTGGAGCGTTTTCGGGAGGAGTTGGCGCATTCGCTGCGCGAGCTTGCCGGGGTGGGCGCCCGGGCCCTTGCCGTCAGCCGCCGCCGCCGGGTGCTGCTGGAAGAGTGCGCGGAGGCGGTAGCGCGCACGCACGCGCTTCTCCGGGAGGAGCCGGGAGCGGAGCTGCTCGCCCTGGAACTGGGCGAAGCGGTCGACCGGATGGGGAAGGTGTTGGGGGAAGGCCATCCGGGCGAACTGCTCGATGAAATTTTCTCGCGCTTCTGCGTGGGAAAGTAAGATCCCCCCCCCCTGCCCCGCGTCGGCCTGGCGTATCGGGATTATTCGGATGTCGGACCGGGGGACGGAGCGGGAAGGACATCCGCGGATTCGGGCGCGGAAGGTGGCGCGGCGATCGCGGCCTGAAGCTCCGACCAGTCCCGGCGCCGGGCTTCGTCGCTAGCGGCCAGCAGCGTCCGGAGATCGGAGATTCCGGCTTGAAGTCCGGCTACCTGAGCCCGCAGGGTCTCGATTTCGATCCGGGCTTCCTCCAACTCCCGCAGCGAGGCCTCGCCCAGGCCCCGGGCGGTTCTGGCGCTGCGCATGGCGGTGGAGATATCGCGCCGGCTCCGCGCTTCCGCGCCCGCCACCAGAGTTCCGAGCTCTCCTTTGAGACTACGGGCGTCATCGCGGCTGAGACGATAAAACCAGTCCGCGCTCAGCATCACCGCGCCAACGAGGGCCAGCAGAACCGCGCCCATGCCGACCAGGAGCAGGATGCGGGTGCGCCTGAGACCGGAATCGCTGCGCCTGTGCCATTCGGAGACGGCCAGCCGCAGCATCTGTTCGGTATCGGCGGAGACCAATCCCGGGGCGTTGCCGGATTCGGCCCGGGGGTGGGAAGCGGCCAGGATCAGATCGAATGATGGAGCTTCTCTGAGCACGTCTTCCCGGGATACCAGGCGGATGGCCTTGTTCCCGCGGTATTCGACCATGCTCTTCATCTTGCCGGATTCCACCCGCCGCCGGATGGTTTTAATGCTGCAGTTGAGCAACAGCGCGGCTTGCTTCAGGGTGATCCAGTCGGGAAACGAAGGGCGATCTGAATTTTCCGGCATAAGCGGTACCTTTATTTTGGACATTTGTCCCGGACACAAGGATTCTAAAGGTGGACATCGCGGCAATATGTCCAGGACTCGTCGATCCGGTCAAAACCATACCAGGAGCACAACGTCCTGTCCAGAAAAAAATAAACAGGGCCGATAGGCCCAGTGTGGTGTACATATGTCTATATGCTGGGCTTTTTGTCCCGGACAATAGCCTGTCAATCGGGCAAATACGGTCAAATGACCGGATAAAGTCCATATAGGACATCTACCGGTCTGACGGCTTGTTCGGGCTTTATTCTAAACTACCTACCGGTAGGTATATGCCCTTCCCTTTCTCGGGGTCGCATGGATACTATTGGTTTCACGTGGAACATACCATATCCGAGGGGACGGAGAAGAGTGCGAAGCGATCAGGGGCTCCAGAAAGCGCCGGAGGGGCGAATATTCGACGGGCACCCGGAGAAACGGGGAGAAGAAGCAGGGAACGGAAAAAAAGAGGGTACAGTGGTGCCTTCCCCGGAAGATGATCCGTTCCACGTGGAACATCCGTATATTTTTCTAGCAAAGCCGGCCGCCCTGGTTTACTATACCCGGCATCGTTACCGGAGATTTGCAGCCATGGCCCGCACCATCGCGGTGGTTAATCAGAAAGGCGGCGTGGGGAAAACCACGACCGCCGTCAATCTGGCGGCCGAACTTGGAATTGCAGGGAGCAGGGTGCTGCTCTGCGATCTCGACCCCCAAGGCAACGCCACCAGCGGGGTGGGGCATCCTCGTGACGATCGGGACAAGAACGTGTACGCTCTGCTCGCGGGGAAAATCATGGCGGATGCAGCGGTGGCGCCTACGGCTTTCCGCAACCTCAGTCTGCTCCCATCCCACCCCGACCTGACCGGGGCGGAGGTCGAACTGGTGGGGATGCTGGGGCGGGAATTCATTCTCAAGGAACGCCTGGCCCCTCTGAGCCCAAACTTCGATTACATTATCATCGACTGTCCTCCCTCCCTCAATATCCTGGTCATCAACGCCCTGACCGCCGCCGGAAGTATTCTGCTGCCCATCCAGTGCGAATATTACGCACTGGAAGGGCTGTCGTTGCTGGTCAATACCGTGGCCCTGGTCCGGGAGCGGCTGAATCCGCACCTGTGTATCGAAGGTGTGGTCATGACCATGCGCGATGCCCGTACCAACCTTTCGACTCAGGTCATCGAAGAAGTGAGAAACTATTTCCGGGAACAACTCTTCACCACGGTGATTCCACGCAACGTCCGGTTGAGCGAAGCTCCCAGTTTCGGTCAACCCGCTGTCTATTACGACCCGGAATCTTCCGGCGCGGCCGCTTATCGGGAACTTGCCCGCGAACTTGTGGCCCGCGCCTTGCCCGGCAGCATGAACCGGCGGCATTTCGAGGCGGGAGCCGCCGCTGAAGAAACTTCACAACCCCGTTTCGAAGGAGAAGACCATGGCGCTTGGCCGGGGATTGAATGCCCTGATCGGAGAGAAACAACTTGATCGGGTCAGCGGGCCGGTAACGCACATTCCGCCGGACCGGATCGAACGCAACAGTTATCAACCCCGCGATCGGTTCGATCCACAGACCTTGACCGAACTTCAGGATTCGATCCGAGAAAAGGGAATCCTGCAACCTTTGCTGGTTTCGCGCACTCCCGAGGGATACCGGCTTATCGCCGGGGAGCGCCGTTTGCGGGCAGCCCTCGAACTGGGCCTCGATCTGGTTCCGGTGCTGGTTCGGGAGGTCGAGACCGACCAGGACTATCTGGAACTGGCGCTGATCGAAAATATCCAGCGCAGCGATCTCAACCCCCTCGAGCAGGCCGAGAGCTATCGACGGCTGTGCTCCGATTTCGGCTTGAGCCAGGAGGAAGTCGCCCGGAAAGTGGGTAAGGACCGGTCGACGGTGGCCAACACCCTGCGGTTGTTGGAGCTGGAAGAGGAGATCGCGGCCTTGGTGAGAAACGGGCGCCTTAACTTCGGCCAAGCCCGAACCTTGCTGGGGGTTGAAGATCCCGGAGACCGCCTGCGACTGGCCCGCCGCGTCGTCGCCGAGGGGATTCCGGTCAGAACCCTGGAAAAGCTGGTGGCCGACCGCAAAGGCCGGGCATCCGGACCTCGTCGCCGCCGGGCAACCCCGCCGCCGGATCCCCATGTGGCCGAGGCGGAAAGCCGACTGCGCGACGCCCTCAAGACCAAGGTTACGATCAAACCGGGCGGGAAACAAAGCGGCAGGATCGAGATCGAGTATTATTCATGGAACGACCTAGAAAGGATATATACTATTATTGAAAATAGTTTAAAATTATGAATAGCGATTGGAAGCCGATTATTGAGAATTTTTCGCTGGTCACCCAGGTCGGGCTGGTGGTGGTGATCTGCCTGGCTTTGGGCCTGGGGTTGGGCATGGTCGCCTCGCGCCTGGTGGGCCTGGCTTCGCTCTGCCGGGTTGCGGGGGTGGTCCTGGGCCTGGCGGCCGGGCTTTATCAGGCTTACCGGATTTTAATGGAAAAGATCGGGTAGGGCGGTGCCGGGGCTTCAGGTAAGCGGGAAATCGGGGCGGGTTTGCCTGGCGGCCGGCGCGGCCGGTTTCGTCCTGCTCTGGTTCGGCCTGGGGCCCGACCCGGCCTTCAGTTTTCTGGCCGGGGTCGTGCTCGCCTACATATATCTTGCCATGATGAACCGCCAAATCATAAAATCCCTGACCATGCATAAGGAACGGGTGCGCCAGGCCGTACTCCGAGGGCTGTTTTTCCGATATCTGTTTCTGATCGCGGCCTTGGCCCTGGTGAGTACGGTTCCGGCGGTGCGCCCGGTCTGGCTTCTGGCCGGGATCGCCCTGATACCGGTTTCGGTCATTGCCGCGGCCTGGAGGAGGGCCTGAGTGAAGCTGACCAAGGCGCAAAAATACGGTCTGTGGAGCGGAATCGCCGTTCTGCTCCTGGTCTGGCTGGCGGCGGCGACCCCGCTGGGCCCGGCGCTGGGAATTGTCAAGGCTCCCCTCATCGGCACCGATGTCTCCGGGATCGGGGAAGCGCCGGCCAAATGGCGCTCGATCTTCGGAATCGAGCTCCCGGGCGGTCTCAATATCGTCACCATGGTCATGACCTGGGCGATCATGGGCCTGATTCTTTTCTTCGGTTTCTCCGCCACCCGCCGCCCGCGCCGGGTCCCGGGGCGCCTGCAGCTGCTCTTCGAGATGTTCGTGGGTTTTTTCGATCAGATCTGCGCGGATTCGATGGGCCCTCAACTGGGAAGGAAGTACGTCCCCTTCGTCGCCACCATCTTCATCTTCGTCTTCATCTCCAACTGGATCGGCGTCGTCCCCGGCCTGGAGGAGCCGACCCGCGACCTCAACACCTGCCTGGGGTTGGGGGTGATCTGTTTCTTCGTCGCCCACGTCTCCGGGATCCGCTATAAGGGCTGGAAAAAATACCTGCTCGAATACGTCGAACCCGTCGGGCCGCTCTCGCCGTTTTTTCTCGTCATCAACGTCGTGGGCGAGATCGGCAAAACCCTCTCCCACTCCATCCGTCTTTACGGCAACGTCATGGGGGGAGCGGTCCTGATCCTGGTCATCAACCAGCTCAGCAAACAGCTGCCGCCCCTGAGCCTGTTCCTCACGCTCTGGTTCGGGCTGTTCGTGGGGCTGGTCCAAGCTTTCGTTTTCGCCATGCTGGCCATGACGTATATCGCGGTCAAGGTGGGCGACTGATGGACCTGGCGGCCCTCAGTCAGATCGCCGCGGTCGCCGGCGCCGCTCTCTGCATGGGCCTGGGCGCGATCGGGGCGGCGGTGGGGGAGGGGTACAGCGCCTTCAAGGCCGTTCAGGCCATCGCCCGCCAGCCCCGGGCTTCGGACGAGGTGGTCAGGCTGATGCTGGTGGGCATGGCCGTGGCCGAATCGGCGGGCATCTTCGCTCTCTTCATCGCCATCGTCCTGGCCATGACCAACCCCCAGGCGGCCGGCATCGTTCAGGTCGGCGGTTTTCTGGCCGCCGGCATCTGCATGGGAGTGGGGGCGCTGGGCCCCGGTATCGGGGCGGGCCTGGCCGCGGGGAGCGCCTGCGAAGGGGTGGGGGTGATCCCCGAAAACAACGCTTTGATCATGCGGACCATGCTCATCGGCCAGGCGGTTTCCCAGTCGACCGCCATTTACGCGCTGTTCGTGGCCATGCTTTTGATTTTCGTGGTCGGAGGCTAGGCTCCGGCGATCGGGACGACGAACGGGAACATCAACCAGGAGGTCAACCATGACGGAAATAACGGGACAGGAATTGATCAGGGTCGCCGCCCTCTTGGGGGCGGGCATCTGTATGGGCTTCGGCGCGATCGGCCCGGGGGTGGGGGAAGGCTTCGCGGCCGGAAAGGCCTGCGAGGGAGTCGCCCGGGAGCCGGAGAACGCCAGCCTCATCACCCGGACCATGCTCATCGGCCAGGCCGTCTCCGAATCCACGGGGATCTATTCCCTCTTCATCGCCATCCTCCTGCTCTTCGTGGTCAAGAGCTGACGTCGGGCGCCGGGGCAGACCATGGTCGATATCAGCGCCACAATCGTTTTCCAGTGGATTAACTTCGGGATACTCCTCTTCCTGATGACCGTGCTGGCCTACCGCCCGATCCTCGCCTTCATGGACCGCCGCCGCCGGGAGATCGGCGACACCCTGGAAGAAGCCGAGGGCGTGAAACAGGAGGCCGAACGGACCCTGGGCGAATACCGGCGGCGCCTGGACGCGGCGGAAGACGAAGCCCGGGGCCTGCTGGCCGAGGCCAGGACCAGGGGGGACAAGGAAAGAGCCCGGATCCTCGCCCAGGCCCAGGACGAGGCCCGCGGCATCCAGGACCGGGCCCGCCAGAATATCGAGCTGGAGGAGCGCAACGTCCGTCGGCGCCTGCAGGAGGACGCGGTGGGGATTTCCATCGCCGCGGCCGGGCGGCTCTTGGGCCGGGAGTTGACGGGCAAGGACCAGCGGCATTTCGTCGAGGAATCGATCCGAGAACTGGAGAAAACTCATGGCTGAGGATTCCTCGGGCCGTATCTACGCCCAGGCGCTTTTCAACGTCGCCCGCGGGGAAAAGGCGGTGGAGGAGTGCGGGTCGGCCCTGCAGCGCCTGGCCGCCGTCGTCGCCGGGAACCCGGATTTCCGGCTGTTTCTGGCCGCGCCGACGGTGCCCCCGGCCCGGAAGACGGCGGCGGTCGAAGCCGTCGCCTCGGCGCTGCGGCTCCCGGGACCGGTGGCGGGGATCTTCAGGCTGGCGGTCAAGCGCCGCCGGACGGCGGTACTGGCGGCGGCATCCCGGGAATACCGGGTCCTGGAAGACGAAAGCCGCCGCCGCGTCGACGTCACCGTGGAGACGGCGGAAGCCTTGAACGAAACCGAGAAATCCCGGTTGGAAACGGCCGTGAAACGCCGCCTCGACCGGGAGCCGAGAATCGAGTATCGGCTCGTCCCCGGCCTCCTGGCGGGGCTGGTGGTGCGCGCCGGGGGCAAGGTTTTCGACTGCAGCCTGTCCGGGCGCCTGAAGCGCCTCGAGGAACGAATGTTATGCCGGGAACGCTGACGCGGCTCCCGGCGCGGACAAGAGAGAACAGAGGGAACCATGGCAATAAATCCGGATGAAATAACGGCGATCATCGAAAAGCAGATAGCGTCTTTCCGCGACGTCCTGGAAGTCCGCGACGTGGGCACCGTGGTCGAAGTCGGCGACGGCGTCGCCACCATCTTCGGGTTGGAAGAGGCGATGGCCGGCGAGCTGGTCCGCTTCAGCGGCGGAGTCTACGGCATGGTCATGAACCTCAACGAGGACAACGTCGGAGTCGTGGTCCTGGGCGCGGACGAATCCGTCTCCGAGGGAGAGGAAGTCAAGACCACGGGCCAGGTGGTGGAGGTGCCGGTCGGCGACGCGCTTCTGGGCCGGGTCGTCAACGCTCTCGGCGCTCCCCTCGACGGGAAGGGGGAGATCGAGACCAAATCCCGCAACCCGGTGGAGCGTCTGGCACCGGGAGTGGTCGTCCGGCAGCCGGTGAAAGAGCCGCTGCAGACCGGGCTCAAGGCCGTCGACTCCATGGTTCCGATCGGGCGGGGACAGCGGGAGCTGATCATCGGCGACCGGCAGACCGGGAAGACGGCCATCGCCCTGGATACCATCCTCAACCAGAAGGGAACCGGCGTCGTCTGCATCTACGTGGCCGTGGGGCAGAAACGGTCGACCGTGGCCCGGGTGATCAAACTCTTCGAAAAGTACGGAGCCATGGATTACACGATCGTGGTTTCGGCCACCGCCAGCGATCCGGCCCCGCTCCAGTACCTGGCCCCGTACGCGGGGTGCGCCATGGGGGAGTATTTCCGCGATCACGGCCGTCACGCCCTGGTCGTCTACGACGATCTCAGCAAGCACGCGGTGGCGTACCGTCAGATCTCCCTGATCCTCCGCCGTCCCCCGGGGCGCGAGGCTTACCCCGGGGACGTTTTTTACCTGCATTCGCGCCTGTTGGAACGGGCGGCCAAGTGGGACGACGAACACGGCGGGGGCAGCCTGACGGCTCTTCCCATCATCGAGACCCAGGCCGGCGACGTCTCCGCCTACATTCCCACCAACGTCATCTCCATCACCGACGGCCAGATCTACCTCGACAACGACCTCTTTTACGCCGGCCAGCGGCCGGCCATCGACGTCGGCCTTTCGGTTTCGCGGGTGGGGGGCAACGCTCAGATCAAGGCCATGAAACGGGTGGCCGGGCACCTGCGGTTGGAACTGGCCCAGTATCGGGAACTGGCGGCCTTCGCCCAGTTCGGAACCGATATGGACGCTTCCACCCGCCGCCAGATCGAGCGGGGGAGGAGAATGACCGAGCTGCTCAAACAACCCCAATACCGGCCCATGCCGGTGGACCATCAGGTGATGGTCCTCTTCGCCGGGATCAACGGTTTCCTCGACGATATTCCCGTGGCGGACTGCCTCCGGTTCGCCGCCGAGTATCTCGACTTCGCGGCCGACCGCGACCCGGAACTGGGCGCGGATATCGCGGCCAAACAGGACCTCGACGATGCCCTCACCGGCCGGCTCAAGTCCTCGATCGAGGAGTTCAAGAAAACCTTCGTGCCCTCGGTCAGGCCCGGTGAAAGCAGGGAGGCGGAAGCGGCTTCCGAGGCGGCCGGGGAAGGCGCCGGCGGGGAAGAGACGGAGGCCGGCTGAGTACGGTGGCGACCCTCAGGGACATCAAGACCCGGATCCGCAGCGTCCGCCAGATCCAGAAGATCACGGCCGCCATGAAACTGGTCTCCGTGGCCAAGCTGCGCAAGCACCAGACGGCCCAGCGGCGGTTCGAGGATTTCCGGGGAAGAATCGGTTCCCTCTTCGACCGATTCAGCTCGGCGGCCGACATCCGGGAATTTCCCCTCATGGCCGCCCGCAGCGGCGCCGCCGGGACGCTCCTGATCGCGGTTACGGCGGAGCGCGGTCTCTGCGGCTCCTATAACCATGGAGTGCGCCGCGCCGCCGAGGCCTACCTGGAACGAGAGCCCGGTCCGTCGAAGCTGCTGGCGCTGGGTTCGTCCAACCGGAAGTATTTCCGCAACCAGGGCGCCGACCTGGTCGAGGCGGCGCTCCCGGAAAGCGTCGCCGAGCGGGCGCGGGTCATCGGCGACCTGGCCCGCGGGAAATTTCTCGACGGTTCGGTCGACCGGGTGGTGGCGGTCAGCGACCGGTTCGCTCTCGACCGCAGCCGCGGTATCCGCCTTCGGCAGCTGTTGCCCCTGGCCGCTCCCGCGGACCCGGATCCGGCGGTCCGGCGCCGGGTCGAAGCCTACCTTCTGGAACCCGGGTTCGGTTCGATCTACGAATGGATCTGCGAGTACTATCTCTACACCGAACTCTACGGTCTTCTCCTCGACGCCGCCGCCGCCGAAGAGTTCGCCAGGATGAAGGCGATGGAACTGGCGACCAGCAACGCCGACGAACTGATCTTCGAACTTACTCTTTCCTACAACAAGGCGCGCCAGGAGGCGATCACCCTGGAGCTGCTCGACATCGTGGGAGGAACGGCGACCGGAACCTAGTCGCGGCCGCCGGGAAAGAACACGGAGAAAGACATGGCCGAAAAACACGAGAAGAAAGAACACAAGGGCGTCGTTGCCGCCGTCATGGGTCCGGTGGTGGACGTCACCTTCGACGACGGGGTCATCCCCCCGATCAACACCGCCCTGGAAATCCCCCTGCCCCGCGAACTCCAGGAACGGTCGGGAGGGGAAAAACACCTGGTGGTCGAAGTCTCGATGCACCTGGGCGATAACCACTTCCGCTGCGTCTCCATGGGCCCGACCGACGGCCTCAAGCGGGGGATGGAAGTGATCGACACCGGGTCGCCGATCAAGATCCCGGTGGGGAAGGGGACCCTGGGCCGGGTCATCAACGTGCTGGGCGAGCCGGTCGACGAATTGGGGCCGATCAAGGCCCAAAAATATTATCCCATCCACCGGCCGGCGCCGGTTCTGGAAGACCAGGAGACCTCGACCGAAATGTACGAAACGGGTCTTAAGGTCATCGACCTGATCGCCCCCTACAGCAAGGGGGGCAAGACCGGCCTCTTCGGGGGGGCCGGTGTGGGCAAGACCGTGCTGATCATGGAATTGATCCGCAACATCGCCCAGGAACACGGGGGCATCTCGGTCTTCGCCGGGGTGGGGGAACGGACCAGGGAGGGGAACGACCTCTGGCTGGAGATGCAGGAGAGCGGGGTTCTGGAGAAGACCGCGCTTATTTTCGGCCAGATGACCGAGCCTCCGGGCGCGCGCCTCCGGGTGGGTCTGACCGGCCTGACCGCCGCCGAATACTTCCGGGACGAGGAGGGACAGGACGTGCTCCTCTTCATCGACAACATCTTCCGCTTTACCCAGGCCGGCTCCGAGGTTTCGGCTCTGCTGGGGAGAATGCCCTCGGCGGTCGGGTACCAGCCGACCCTGGCCACCGAGATGGGGGCGCTGCAGGAGAGGATCACCTCCACCCGCAAGGGGTCCATCACCTCGGTTCAGGCCATCTACGTCCCCGCCGACGATCTTACCGACCCGGCGCCGGCCACCGCGTTTTCCCACCTCGACGCCACCACGGTTCTCTCCCGCAAGATCGTGGAGATGGGCATCTACCCCGCCGTCGATCCCCTCGACTCCACCTCCCAGATTCTCGACCCCAACGTCGTGGGGGAAAAACACTATTCGGTGGCCCGGGAGGTGCAGAAGGTTCTGCAGAAGAACAAGGAACTGCAGGACATCATCGCCATCCTGGGGATGGACGAACTCTCGGACGAGGACAAGGTCGTGGTCTCCCGGGCCCGCAAGATCCAGCGGTTCTTTTCTCAGCCTTTCTTCGTAGCCGAACAGTTCACCGGGACCCCGGGCAAGTACGTCAAGCTCGAAGACACGATCGAAGGTTTCGAGAAGATCGTAGCCGGGGATCTCGACGAGATCCCCGAGCAGGCGTTCTACATGGTGGGGAACGTCGAGGACGTCATGGAAAAGGCCGCCACGCTCAAGGACTGAAAAAAGTGACCGCCGCGACCCTGAAACTGCGCATCGTCTCCCCCCGGGGGGTGCTCTTCGACGACGGCGACATCAGTTCGATCGTGGCCTGGGGCGCCGGGGGGAAGCTGGAGATCCTTCCCGGCCACACCCGGTTTCTGACGTCGTTGCGGATCGAGGAAATGCGCATCCGCAAGGGAGCCGGCCGCCACCTCCAGGAGACGATCTGGGCGGTTTCGGGGGGCTTTCTCGAGGTGGACCGGGAGGGAGTCACGGTCACGACCACGTCCGCCGAGACCTCGGCCGAAATCGATGTCGAACGGGCCCGCCAGAGCCGGGAGCGGATGCTGGCCTTCCTCAAGAACGGCGAGGGGGGCGGGGTGGAGACGCTCCGGGCCCGCTGGGCGCTCAAACGCTCGGAAATCCGCCTCAAGATCTCGACCTGGAGAGAAGGCGGGGACCGCGACGATGCCCGGAGCTGAACCGCCGGCCCCGGTTGTTCCCGAGGAAAAGAAAGGGGGGCGGCTCTATCTGGTCGCCACCCCGATCGGAAACCTCGAGGATATCTCCCCCCGGGCTCTGCGGGTGCTGAAGGAAGCGGCCGCGGTAGCGGCCGAGGATACCCGCACCACTCGGCGCCTCCTGGCCCGTTTCGGCCTCGACACCCCCTTGATCAGCTACCACGACCACTCCCCGCCCGCTCGCCGCCGCGAACTGCTGAGCCGCCTCCGCGGCGGGGAGGACCTGGCCCTGGTGTCGGAAGCCGGGACCCCGGGGTTCAGCGACCCCGGTTTCCGGCTGGTCCGCGCCGCCGTCGAGAACGGGATCGACGTGGTTCCCGTGCCCGGCCCCTCCGCCCTGATGAGCGCCCTGCCGGCATCGGGCCTGCCCGGGAACCGTTTCGCGTTCGAGGGGTTCCTCCCCGCGCGGCGCGCGGCCCGGCGCAAACGTCTGTACCGGCTGGCGAACGAAGAGCGCACCCTGGTTTTCTTCGAGTCGCCCCGGAGGGTCCGGGCTTTTTTGGAGGACGCTCGGGAGATCCTGGGCGACCGCCCCGCCGTTCTGGCCCGGGAGATGACCAAGCGGTTCGAGGAATTCGTCCGCGGTTCGATCTCCGACCTGCTCGCCCGGGTCCCGGAGGGGGGGCCGCGCGGTGAAGTGGTCCTGATTCTGGGGGGAAGAGGAGGGGAGCCGGCCCCGGGGTCCCCGGACCCGGCCGGGGAAGTGGCCTCGCTCGTGAAAACGATGAACATCTCCCGGATGGAGGCGATCAAGCTGGTGGCCGCCCGCCGCCGTGCGCCCAAGGGGGAAATCTACCGGGCCGTTCACGGAACCGGCGCCGACCGGTAGACCGGGGCTCCTCTCCGCGTCCCTTTTTCTTCGCCTCCGGAGCGGGTGTGCTATACTCCCAACCCGGCCCCGGGGTCCCGTCCCGTCGCCGGCGGAGCAGAAAAAATGGTTCGACAGGTATACATGGACAACAACGCGACCACGCCCCTTCACCCCGAGGTGAAGCGGGCCATGGCCGAAGCGCTGGAGATGTACGGAAACGCCTCCAGCCTCCACGGTCTCGGCCGCAGGTCCCGCGAGGCGGTCGAGGAGGCCCGGGCGACGGTGGCGGCTTTTATCGGGGCCCGGCCCGAAGAGATCATTTTCGTGGGCAGCGGGAGCGAAGCCAACAACACGGTGCTCAATATCGCCGCGGGCCGGTGCGCCGAGTGCGCGCCGGCGGCAGCCTCCGACCCGGGGATTCTCACCAGCGCCATCGAGCACCCCTGCGTGCTGGAAACCGCCAAATGCCTGGCGGCGCGGGGGGTGGAGGTCAGGATCGCCGGCGTGGACCGCTTCGGAGTGGTCTCCCCCGAGGCCGCGGACGAGCTCCTGGAGGACGGCCGCATCAGCCTGGTTTCGATCATGGCGGCCAACAACGAGATCGGAACCCTGCAGGATATTCCCGCCCTGGCCGCGGCCGCCCGCAGACGGGGGGCGCTTTTCCACACCGATGCCGTCCAGGCGGTGGGGAAAATCCCGGTCGACGTCGGCGCCTGGGGGGTGGATTTCCTCACCGTTTCGGCGCACAAGATCTACGGACCCAAGGGAGTCGGGGCGCTGTACGTCCGCAGCGGAGTCCCGTTCTGTCCCATGATCCGGGGCGGCCACCAGGAACGGGGGCGCCGCGCCGGGACCGAGAACGTACTGGGAATCATCGGCCTGGGCGCGGCCGTGAAGGCGGCCTCGCGGGAGTGGGAAGAGGACGCGCGCCGGCTGGGGGAACTGAGGGACCGGCTCTGGGCGGGGATCGAGCGCTCCGTTCCCGACGTCTTCCGGAACGGCCACCCCGTCGCCGCGCTTCCGGGGACCCTGAACGTTTCCTTCCCGGGGGCGGAGGGGGAGGCCATCCTACTGTATCTCGACCTGGAGGGGATCGCGGTTTCGACTGGCTCGGCCTGTTCTTCGGGGTCCCTGGAGCCGTCCCACGTGCTCATGGCCATCGGCCTGGGGGCCGAGGCCGCCCACGGCTCGATCCGCTTCAGCCTGGGGCGGGAGAACGGAATCGAGGACGTGGAGTACGTGCTGGCCAAGCTCCCCCCCGTCATCGCGCGCATCCGGCGCATGTCCACGGCTTACCCGGGAGGAGGATCATGAGCGATTGGGCCTACAGCTCCGTGGTCAAGGAGCACTTCATCAACCCCCGCAACATCTTCGACGACGCCGAGGGTTTCCGGGCGGACGGCGAGGGGACGGTGGGAAACCCCAAATGCGGCGACCAGATGCTCATGCTGATCAAGGTCGATCCCGAAAAGGAGGTCATCACCGATTGCCGGTGGAGAACCTACGGCTGCGCCAGCGCCATCGCCAGCACCTCCATCCTCTCGGAGAAAATCAAGGGGATGACCCTGGACGAGGCGTTCGCGGTTTCTCCGCAGGATATCATCCGCGATCTCGGGGGCCTGCCGGAGCAGAAGGTGCACTGCTCGGTCCTGGGGGACAAGGCTCTGCGGGCGGCGATCAACGATTACTACCGCCGCCGGGGGTTGACGGAAAAGGTCCGCGAGGAAGCCAGCCGGCTGGTCTGCCGGTGCATGGAGGTAACGGACCACGAGATCGAGGAAGCGGTCCTGGAGGGGGTTAGGACGTACGTCCAGCTCCAGGAAAAAACCAAGCTGGGTACCGTTTGCGGCCAGTGCCGGGACGACGCCGAGCGGCTGCTGCAGCTGTATTTCGCCAAGCACTTCTCCTGCGGTTCCCCGTCGGCCGAGCCGTCCCGGGAAAGCTGAGCCCGGGGGAACGACCGTGAAGAAGCAGAAGACGAAGATCGAGACCGCCTGCCTGCACGCCGGGCAGGAACCCGACCCCGCCACCTTGGCCCGGGCGGTTCCCGTCTACCGGACCAGTTCCTACCTGTTCCGCTCCACCCGCCACGCGGCCGACCTTTTCGCGCTGCGCCAACCGGGAAACATCTACAGCCGCCTGATGAACCCGACCCAGGACGTTCTGGAGCGGCGGGTGGCGGCCCTGGAGGGCGGCGCGGCCGCCCTGGCCCTGGCCTCGGGCACCAGCGCCGTGTTCTACACGGTCGTCAACATCTGCCGGGCCGGGGACGAAGTGGCCGCGGCCCGCAACCTCTACGGGGGCACCTACACCCAGTTCAACGACATCCTGCCGCAGCTGGGGATCAGGGTCCGTTTTTTCGAGCCGTCCGATCCCCGGAGCTGCGCCCGTGCGATCACCAAGAAAACCAAGCTCGTTTATTGCGAAACCATCGGCAACCCCGGCCTGGAGGTCGCCGACCTGGAAGTTCTGGCGGAGACGGCCCACTCCCGTGGCCTTCCCCTGGTCGTCGACAACACCTTCGCCACCCCCGTCCTCGCCCGGCCCCTGGAGCGGGGCGCCGACATCGTCGTGCACTCCCTGACCAAATGGCTGGGGGGCCACGGCGCCGGGATCGGGGGGATCGTGGTCGACTCGGGGAAATTCGACTGGACCTCGGGGAAGTTCCCCCTCCTCTCCGAGCCCGACTCCTCCTACCACGGCCTAGTGTACACCCGCGACCTGGGCGCGCTCAACCCCCTGGCGTTCATCGTCAGGATGCGGCTGGTGCCCCTGCGCAACCTGGGAGCCTGTATCTCCCCGGACAACGCCTGGATCTTCCTCCAGGGCATCGAGACCCTGCCCCTGCGGATGGCCCGGCATTGCGAAAACGCCCTGGCCGTGGCCCGCTACCTGCAGGCGCATCCCCGGGCGGCCTGGGTCCGCTATCCGGGGCTGGAGGACGATCCCTCCCACGCCCTGGCCCGGAAATACCTCGCCGGAGGGGCGGGGGGGGTGGTCGTCTTCGGGATCAGGGGAGGGGCGGCGGCCGGAGCCCGGTTCATCGATAGGCTCCGTCTCTTTTCGCACCTGGCCAACGTGGGCGACGCCAAGAGTCTGGCCATTCATCCGGCCTCGACCACCCACGCCCAACTCAGTCCGGCCGAGCGGGCCCGGTCGGGCCTCGGCCCCGATCTGATCCGGCTCTCGGTGGGGATCGAACACATCGACGATCTGATCGAGGACCTGGATCGGGCTCTGAAACCGGTGCGCCCGCGGGCGGGGAGAAGATGAAATCCGTCGCCGTCTCCACCCGGTTCTTCACCTTCGCCGATTCCCCCCGGAAGCGTTTTCTTCTCCAAAACGGGCGCCGGCTCGGGCCCGTCACCTTGGCTTACGAGACCTACGGCGAACTGTCGCCCCGCCGGGACAACGCCATACTTCTTTTTCACGCCCTCTCCGGGAGCCAGCACGCCGCCGGTTTCAACCCCTCGGTCCCGGGAGTGGCTCCGCTCTGGAGAAAAGAAAATCACGCGGGCTGGTGGAACGGTTTCATCGGGCCGGGGAAGGCCTTGGACACCAGGCAGTTCTTCGTGGTCTGCGCCAACTACCTGGGCGGTTGCTACGGGTCCACGGGACCGCGCTCCCTCAACCCCCGCACCGGCAAACCCTACGCCGGTTCCTTTCCCGAGATCGGCGCTTCCGACATCGTCGATTCCCAGATCCGGCTGCTCGACCACCTGGGCATTCAGACGCTCCAGGCCGCGGTGGGGGGGTCCCTGGGGGGGATGCTGGCCCTCAACCTCGCCGTCCGCTATCCCTCCCGGGCCCGGACCATCGTCGTTCTGGCGTCGGGAATGAGGGTCCCGGTTCTCCAGAGGATTCTCAACCTGGAGCAGATCTATGCCATCGAGGAGGACCCTAATTTCCGGGGAGGAGACTACTACGGGGGACCGCTGCCGAGGCAGGGTCTGACGCTGGCCCGGATGATTTCGCACAAGACCCTGGTCTCGCTCGATACGCTCTCCCGCCGGGCCAAGCGGGAGATCCCGCATCCCTCCCGGGACATCCGCCGCTACCGGATCGGGCACCGGGTGGAGTCGTACATGCTGCACCAGGGGAAGACCTTCGTTCGCCGCTTCGACGCCAACACCTACCTGCGGATCGTTTCCGCCTGGCAGCATTACGATCTGGCCGCCGCTGCCGGTGCCAAGAATGCGTCCGCGGCCGTGCGTCGCTGCCGCGGCCAGCGCTTCCTTATCTTCAGCATCGACACCGACGTCTGTTTCTACCCTGAAGAGCAGGCGCTGCTCGCCGCCGAATTGGGGAAGGCCGCCATCCCCTACCAGCACATCACCGTCCATTCTTCCAAGGGTCACGACGCCTTTCTTCTGGAACCGAGCCTCTTCACCCCCCACCTCTCCTTTGCCCTGCAGGGGAAATGGTGAACGGTCCCGCCCGTCTGCGAAAAATCTGGAATTTCCCGGTTCGAGCACGTAAGGTGCTAGCGTTTCCGCCACGGTGAATATCAAGGAGGTTTTCGGTGAGCGAAATAACCACGATCAAGGCCCGGGAGATCCTCGATTCCCGGGGGAACCCCACCGTCGAGGTGGACGTCAGCCTGGGTTCGGGCGCCTTCGGGAGAGCTTCGGTGCCTTCCGGGGCTTCCACCGGGGAGCACGAGGCCCTGGAACTGAGGGATAAGGACCCGGGACGCTACCAGGGGAAAGGCGTTCTCACCGCGGTCGCAAACGTCGAAAACGTCCTGGGCTCGGCCCTGACGGGGAAGTCCTTCTCCGGCCAGCGGGAGCTGGACGACCGGTTGATCGAACTGGATGGAACGCCCACCAAGAGCAAGCTGGGGGCCAACGCCCTGCTCGGTGTCTCGCTGGCCTACGCCAAAGCCTGCGCCTGGGAGAAAGGGCTTCCCTTGTTCCGTTACCTGGGCGGCGACGACGCTCGGGTGCTTCCCGTCCCCATGCTCAATATCCTCAACGGCGGTTCCCATGCCGACAACAACGTCGACCTGCAGGAGTTCATGATCATGCCCCGGGGCGCCGCGACCTTCCGCGAAGGTTTGAGAATGGCGGCCGAAGTTTTCCACACCCTGAAGAAGGTGCTCTCCGACCGGGGACTGGCCACGGGGGTGGGGGACGAGGGGGGGTTCGCTCCCAGCCTCGAATCCAACGAGGAGGCCATGGAGGTCATCGTGGAGGCAGTGGCCCGGGCCGGTTACGAAGCCGGGCGCGATATCTTTCTCTGCCTGGACCCGGCCGCCAGCGAATTTTACCGGGACGGCGCCTACGTTCTCGCCTCCGAGAACCGTTCCCTGACCTCCGAAGAGATGGTCGATTTCTATGCGGGCTGGGTCGATAAATATCCGATCTACTCCATAGAAGACGGGTTGGCCGAGGACGATTGGACGGGATGGAAACAGTTGACCGATATTCTCGGGGCCCGGGTGCAGCTGGTGGGGGACGACCTCTTCGTCACCAACACCCGCCGCTTGGAGCGGGGAATCCGGGAAGGGGTGGGGAATTCCATCCTGATCAAGGTCAACCAGATCGGGACCCTGACCGAGGCCCTGGACGCCATCGAGATGGCGCGCAACGCCGGCTATTCCTCGGTCATCAGCCACCGCAGCGGAGAAACCGAGGACAACTACATCGCCGACATCGCGGTGGCCACCAACTGCGGCCAGATCAAGACCGGCGCTCCCTGTCGGTCCGAACGGGTCGCCAAGTACAACCGGTTGCTCAGGATCGAGGAGATGCTGGGGGATCGGGCGGTCTACGGCATCTGACCGGTCCGTCCACCCCGCCGGCCGGCATCCTTCCGCCGCCGGAGCAGGATGAATTGGCAGAAAACAGCGTTCCTCGTGCTTCTGGCCGGTCTTCTGGCCGTTTTCGCCCCCCGGCTGGTGCGGCAGTGGAAAGAACTGGGGCGTCTCCAGCGGATGGAGGAACAGGGCCGGGAAGAGGAACTGCGCCGCCGCCGCTACTACGTGGAACTGGTCCGCCGCAAGGAAGAACTGGCGACCGACCCGGAGCGTCTCGAACTTCTGGCCCGGGAAAAACTGGGCCTGGTTAAGGAGAACGAAATCATCTTCGTCTTCGAACCCACCCCGGTCCCGGAGGGGGAGACCGCCCGGTGACCTTCGGTCTCGCCGATTACCTGGTCCTGGGCGGCTATTTTCTTTCCCTGGGCGTCATCGGGGTCCTGGCGTCGCGGCGCGAACGCGACACCGAGGATTTTTTCCTGGGGGGGCGCCGGATGCCCTGGTGGGCGGTGACTTTCTCCATCCTGGCCACCGAGGTCAGCGCGGTTACCTTCATCGGGGCTCCCGGAGATTCCTACCGGGGGGACTATACCTACCTTCAGTTCGCGTTCGGTTCCCTGGCCGGCCGGCTGCTGATCTCGCTTCTCTTCCTCCCCGCGTTCTACGGGGGGAAGGTTACCTCCATCTACCAGTACCTGGAACAGCGGTTCGGGAACCGCAGCCGCCTGACCGCCGCCGGGTTTTTTTTCGTGACCCGGCTCCTGGCCAGCGGGGTCAGGCTCCTGATCGTCTCCATCGCCCTGGCGGTGGTCAGCGGCCTTCCCCTGGGGCTCATCGTCGTCGGGGTCGCCGCCTGCGCCCTGCTCTACACCCTCCTGGGGGGGATCAAGGCCGTGATCTGGACCGACGTTCTCCAGTTCGCGGTCTTCATGGGAGGGGCCTTGACCGCGATCGGGTTCCTCCTGGCCGCCCTTCCCGGGGGCTGGGCGGGCCTGGGGGAGCTGATCCCTTCCGAAAAATTCCGGGTCTTCGATTTCCGGTTCAGCCTTTCCGACCAGGCGGTTTTCCTGGTGGCCTTCGTCAACGGCTGCGTCCAGACCTTCGCCGCCCTGGGGACCGATCAGGACCTGACCCAGAGGATGCTGACCTGCCGCCGCCTGGGGGAAGGGCAGCGGGCCCTGATCCTGACCGGGTTCATCGATTTCCCGGTGGTCCTGGTGTACCTGTTTCTCGGCACCTGCCTCTACGCCTATTACGCCGTCCTCGGCCATGCGCTGCCCCCGGGAATAGGGCCCGACCGGGTCTTTCCCCATTATATCGCGTCCGTCCTTCCCCCCGGCGTACGGGGCCTGTTGATCGCCTCCATCTTCGCCGCGGCCATGTCCAGCCTGGATTCGGCCATCAACGCCCTCTCCTCCAGCGCGATCATGGACGTATACCGGCCCTTCATCCGCCCCGGCGCCACCGAGCGGCACTACCTCAAGGCGTCCCGGGTCTTCGTCGCGGTCTTCTGCCTGCTCCTGATCGCCGCGGCCTTCGCCCTCAACCATATCCCCGGCGGGAAGCTCTGGCTGGGGTTCAAGGTCACCGGCTTCACCTACGGGGCCATGCTCGGGGTCTTTCTGCTGGGCGTTCTCACCCGCGGGGGCAGCGACCGCCTCAACCTCTGGGCCATGGTCAGCAGCGTGCTCCTGCTCGCGGGCCTGGCGGCGGCGGACGAGCACTTTTTCCCCGATCGGGTGATGCTGGCCTGGCCCTGGTACGTGGTGATCGGGACCGTCTGGACCTTCGTCTTCGGGTGCGTGTTCCGGCCCCGGGCGGCCCATGCCCGCTGAGACCGCAGCTCGGATCCGGTCCCTGGTTTCCCGCTGCGACCTGGCGGTCGTCGACCTCGATCAGTGTCTCGTTCCCCGCTTCACCCAGACCCGTCTGGGCCGGAAGCTGCTGGCCGGCGCCTTCCGGGGGACTTCCCCGGCCCTGCGGGCGCACCTTCCGCGCCTGATCGGGGGAGCGGGGTTCATCGTCGCTACCCGCCTCCGCCGGCCCTGGAAGGGGAAGCCGGGGAACCGGGAACTGATGGAGGCGTTTATCCGGGTCCTGGCCGGGCTTCCCCTGGAGGAAGTGGAAGCGGCGGCGTCCGGCCTTCCCGGCCGCTCCGGGCCCTGGCGGAGCGCCCTGGGGCGGCTGGAGATGCCCGTTTTCCTCCTGACCGCCTCCATCGAACCGGTGGCCCGGGCGTACGGATCGGTCGCCGGGCCCACCGGGCCGATCTTCTCGGGGTGGAAAGGCACGCCCCTGCGCGTCCGCCGCGGCCTGGTCGCCGACGCCGACTGGGAGGAGTGCCTGCTCGAACCCGCCGACAAGAAGCGGTGGCTGGAAGCCCGGATGGCCGCGGGCGGCTACCGCCGGCCCCTGATCATCGGCCACGGCCGCGACGAAGAAGCCATGGCCGCCCTGGCCGCCCGGGCCGGGGGCGGGTCGATCGCGGTCAAGCGCTGGGGGAGCGATCCATCCGGTTTCGGGATCGTTCTCGGCACCGGCGCCTGGCGGGCGCTGGCGCGCGCCCTCGGGGGCGGCGAGCCCCCCCGGGAGCCCTGAGCCGGCTAGGGCTGGAAGCCGTTGCGGTTCAGAACCTCGGCGGCTTCGGCCGCTTCGGGGGTTCCCGGGTAGCGGGAGACGATCTCCCGCAGCGCCCCCGCTCCCTGGGCCCGGTAACGGTCCCGGTTGACCGCCTCGTTCTCCGTCTCTCCGGCCTTGAACGCCGCCGCCGCCAGTGCCAGCGAGGCCCGGACCCAGTGTCGGCTGCGCGGCCAGTTCCGGCGGATACGTTCGTAGACGGGGACAGCGACGCTTCCCCCCAGCATCTCCGCTTCCCGGAAGAGCGCCCGCACCGCCCATTCGCTGGCGGGCCAGTTGAGGGCGATCCCGTCCAGGCTTTCGACCGCTTCCGCGGTCTTTCCCTGTTTGTGCAGCAGTTCCGCCCGGCGCAGCCGCGCCTGCATGGCCACGTTGGTGGCCGGGTGGGCGCGGATGACGTTGCCGGTCACTTCCGCGGCGAACCCGGGATCTTCCTCGGACAGGGCGTCGTCGATCAGACCTTCCAGCGCTTGATCGACGGTCGTGCCCTTGAAACCGCACTGATCGTCGAAGAAGCCGTCGATTCCGAACGAAGCGACGATCTCGCTGTAGATGCCGATCGCGGAAGCGGGATCTTCCAGGGCGGACATCCCCCGCGCCTGCAGAAGCTTGGCCAGCGCCGCGGTTTCGGGGAGCTTCACCACCGCTTCCTGCCAGGCGGCCACGGCCGGTTCCCAGATCCCCGCTTCGGAAAAGCTGCGGCCCATGAGAACGGCGGCCTCCCCCGCTTTTTCCGGGTAATGATCGATGACTTCCCGGAACCAGGAGCGTCCGGCCGCTTCCTCCCCGGGGGCGTGAAAGGCGTAGAGTTTCCCCAGCCGGATCCTGGCCTCGGCGGCGACGGCCGGGTAGGCGGCGGCGGCGCGGTAGGCCTCGTCCGCCTTGTCGAAAAAACCGCTCCGGGAACCCGTGTCGTCTCCGCCGGAGGCTTTCTCCCGCTCCAGGTGGAGGGCCAGGTAGGCGTCTCCGACGATCAGCCAGGCCCGCTGGCATTGCGCCGATCCCGGGCTCCCGTCGATCACGGCCCGGTAGGTTTCGATGGCTTTTTCCTTCTGCCCCACCTGCAGGTAGTAGTTGCCCAGGTAGTAGCTTTCGACGAGGGTGGGGTGGGCGAGATCGGCCCGGGAAACGGTCGCCGCCGCCGGGAGCAGGAGCGCCGCCGCGGTCAACAGTCGTTTCATGTTAGTTCCTCCGGCTTCGGTATCGGTTCAGGCTTTTCTCCAGACCTCGGACCGGTGTTCTTCGCTGTTTTCCCGGTCCCGTGCCCGGCGCAGGCGGGCGTCGACCTCGGTCAGGGTCCGGTAGATGACTCCGGCCGCTTCCCCCCTGACCCGGGCGCCGGCGGCGCCGGCATGGCCGCCCCCTCCCAGGAGCTTGGCCACTTCGGCGACGTTGACCAGGCCCTGGGAACGGAGTTCGATAAGAATTTTCCCCGGCTCGTATTCGAGAAAGAGAATCCCCACCTCGATCCCGCGCACGGTCAGGAGGTAGACCGGCAGCGCGGGGAGCTCGTCCAGCCGCGGAGTGAAGCGGCGGTAGAGGTCGTGGTGGATGACCGAGTAGGCGATCTTGCCCTCGTACCCCACCTGGGCGGTGAGCAGGGCGATCCCGGCCAGGCGCATGAAGGCGCTGCTGCGGTCGAGCGCGAGCTTGCGGTGAACCTCGTAGGGCTGGACCCCGGCGGCCAGGAGCCTTCCGGCTTTTTCGTGGGTGCGCTGCGTCGTCCCCGGATAGTTGAAGTTCCCGGTGTCGGTGACGATGGCGACGTAGAGGGGGAGGGCGAGGTCCAGGGTCAGCTCCACCTCCAGGGCGTCGAGGATGTTCATGATCAGCGCCCCGGTGGACGAGGCTCCGGGGATGACGTAGTTGAGGGTTCCGAAGAAGCGGTTGGTCGAGTGGTGGTCGACCACGATCAGGGGCTGGGGCAGCGAGACGATCTTAGCGCCCAGGTTGCCGGCCCGGTCGGCTCCGGCGCAGTCGATCATGATGAAAAGGTCGGCTTCCTCCAGGATCCGGTCGTCGTGCCGGGGATCGTAGCGGATGATTTCGTTGTCGCCGGCCAGGATGAAACGGAGCCCGTAGGGGATGTGCGAGGGGATGATGGCCCAGGTTTTTTTTCCTACGGCCTTGAGGGCCCGCAGCAGGGCCAAGGTCGATCCGACCGCGTCGCCGTCCGGCTGGATGTGGGAAGTGAGCACGATCCGCTCGGCCCGGTCGATGAGTTCGACGATGGGAGCGATTTCCGGGTCCGTCACCGCTGTTCCTCCCGGAAGTCGCGCCAGACGGCGTTGTCGACGCGGATGACCGCCAGCCCGGGGTCGAAGACCAGGGAAAGCGTGCCCGGATCGACGACGGAATCGATGTAGACCAGCTCGTGCACGGGGGCGGCGACCCGGCCGGGGCGGACCGTGGTCCGGGAGGTGGGGAGGCCGAGGACGGCGACCGCTTCCTCGATGGACATGCCGCCCCGCAGATCTTCCAGAGCCCCCCGGCCGCCGGGGCGCACGTCCCCGCCCCCGGCGCAGCCGATCCCGAGAAGGACCAGCCCCGCTGCGCCCAGAACCATCGCCCCGCTTTTCTTCGTCATTCGTGCCCCTTCTTTTCGCCGTCCGTCCGCCCCGGGTCCGGGCCCCCGGCGGCCTACCCAGTATAGCAGGGTAGGGCGGGAGAAAAAAGAGAGCCGGCGCCCGGAGGCGCCGGCTCTGGAGGTGAAACGACCGGGACTCAGAAGTAGAAGGCCACTCCGGCCCGGACCTGCATGTGGTCGAACTTGATCTCTTCCTTGTCGCCCGAGGGCTTGAATTTTAAGTCGGGGCGCATCCAGACGTAGCGGAACTCGCCCCGGATCGCGATCTGCGGGCTCAGGAAGAGCTCGGCTCCGCCGCAGCCGTGGTAGGTGAAGCTGTCCTCGAGTTCGAAGACGTCGTCATCGGGACCGTCGTACTCGTTGAAGCTCCAGCCCCCGCCGCCGCCGACGTAGAGGTACAGGACCTCGGCGACCGTTCCCCCCAGCCGGAGGGTTCCGGCCACGGGGATGAACTGGAATTTCATATCGCTGGAGAACTTGCTCTCGGGCTTGAAGTAATCGGCCCCGAGATCGAGCTTGACGAAGTTCCCCAGGCAGAAGACCAGCGACCCGCCGCCGCCGAAGACGTTGTCGGGCTCGTTCCCGCTGCCGAAATCGTCGTCGTTGAAGTTGAAGGCATACAGGCCGTGGGCTTCCAGGCCTACTTTGGGCGTCTGGGCGCCGGCCGTACCGGCCACTAAGCAGACCGCGGCCAGCGCGAAAATACCGGCAATGATCGTCCTCATGTCGACCTCCCTGTTGCGGTTTCCCGGGCGGTCCCCGGGCTACTTGGGTTTAAAAATAAAACGCCAGTCCCAGGCGGGCTTCCATGTGGTCGAAGTTGAGGTCCTTGTGCTCGAGGTCGAAATCCAGGTTTTTGAGATCGGCCCGCAGCCAGGTGTAGCGGTACTGCGCCTGGAGCGCGAGGTTGTCGGTGAGGAAGAACTCCAGCATGCCGTAGGCGAACCAGACGATGCCGTCCTTGAGGTCGGAACCGTCGCCGTGCTTGAGGTGGTTGAACGACCACCCGGTGCCCCCTCCCATGAAGAGGTAGAAGCCCTCGGTGATGAACCCGCCGACTCCGGCCCCGATGGTGACGGGTATGAATTCGGCCCTGAGATCGTCGGGGGCGTATTGGCAGCCCCGGACCTTGGGACCGTAGTAGTCCGCGCCGGCGTCGATCCGGAAATAGGGGCAGATTTTCCAGGCCAGGGACGCGCCGCCGCCGAACTCCTCGTTGGTGGAAATGTCGGCGTTGCTGTACTCGAACGTGTACAGCCCGTGGGCTTCGACCCCGACTTGGGCGGGAACGCTCCCGGCGGCGAAAACCAGCAGCCCCGCGGCCAGTACGGTTACGGCAAGATTCCTCATCATAAACCTCCAGCGCGGTTGATGATCACGCTCAAAGCATAGCGAACCGGCCCCGAAGTGTCAACACTTCGCTGGGACCCCGCCGCCGCGACGGGAACGGCCCCCGGGCGCGCTCGAAGCCGCCAGGGCCGAGCCGGCCGCGACCAGGGAGAAGGCGGCGCCGCAGAGCAGGATCCGGTTCCAGCTCTGACGCAGCAGCGCTTCCGGCCGGAAACTGACCGTGCTCCACCAGTGGAGCCGGTAGTTGGCCGGCGTGATGGGCAGGTAGGCCCGCATCAGGAAAAGCTGAACCGCGGCCGCAAAGACGAGGAAGCCCGGCCTGAGGTAGATCGCCCGCCGGCGTTCGACCGCCTGCGCCGCCAGGAGGACGACGGCGGGAAAGGCCGTGAACAGGATCCGGCAGCGGTCGGCCCCGCCCACCGCGGTGAAGAGGACGCAGGCGCCGAGATACAACGCCGCGCCGGGGTTGGCGGCCAGGCAGCGCCCGGCGCCGCGGGGGTCGAGGATGACGAGGAAAAGTCCCACGCCGAAGACGTTGAAGGCGGCATGGACCATCCGGGGCCAGTAGAGGAAAAAAAGACGGCCGAAATAGACGGCGTGGCCGGCGTAGTCGAACCCGCGGTTGACCGCCGGGATCAGCGCCCGCAGGGCGACCGCCGCCGCCACGGGGAGGGCTCCCAGGGCCAGGCCCCGGAGGAGGATGGGGCCGTCGACGAGTTTGCCCGGAGTTTTGCGGAAAAAGTACCAGGCGCCGAGCAGGGCCACGAAGTATTCCCGCGAGAGGGCGCCGGCCAGGAGAAAAACCAGGAACCAGCCGTCGCGTTTCCGCGCCATGGCCCAGAAGGCTCCCGCCACCGCCAGGTAGTAGGTGGCGTCGATATGGATGGGGTTGTAGAGGGCGAAGCGGAGGTTGACCCAGGAAGTGAGAAAGAGTCCGGTCCCGAAGCCGGCGGCCCCCGGCCCCAGGCCGCGGGCGCGGAGAAAGGCGAAGAGGAGGGCGGCGGCGGCGGTTTCGGCTCCCACGGTGTAGACGGTGTACACCCCCAGGGCCGGCCCGGGGACGAAGTGGAGGACCCAGGCGGGAAAGATCCGGAAAGCGTAGGGCGCGGTCAGGGTCCGGTCCGCCCCCCCCCAGGGGGACTCGGTCATGGCCCGGTAAAAAGCGCCGTCGTACCCGACCGTCTGCACCGGGGTCAGGACCCGGAGGGCCAGGGCCATCGCCAGGGACGCCGCGCCCGCCGCCAGCCAGCCCGGAAGCCTCACGTTCCGGCTCCGGCGAGGCGGTAGCGGCCGCCCTCCCGCTCGACCCGGAAGGGCCGGCCGAAGGCCTCCTCCAGGATCGGGGCGGCCAGGGTCTCGTCCGGGCTCCCCGCGGCCAGGATTGTGCCGGCGCGCAGGATCAGGACCCGGTTGATTTCGGGGACGATCTCCTCGACGTGGTGGGTGACTAGAAGCAGGGTGGGGGCGCTCCCCCCCCGCAGGATTCTCCTCAGGTCCTCCAGAAAAAACTCCCGGGCGGCGGGATCGAGCCCGGCGCACGGTTCGTCCAGGACCAGAAGGAGGGGCTCGGCCACCAGGGCCCGCGCCACCAGGACTCTCTGGCGTTCGCCCTGGGAAAGATGCCCGACCGGCCGCTGCTCCAATCCGGCGCAGCCGACCTCGCCCAGGACGGCCCGCGCCCGCCCGACCTCGGCGGCGCTGAAGGCGCGGTATACCCCCAGGGTCGCTTCCAGGCCCGAAAGCACCGTCTCCAGCGCGGTATCGGCTCCCCGCAACCTGGTTTCCAGGGAATGGCTCACCCACCCGATCAGACGCCGCAGGCGCCGGAGGTCGCAGCGCCCGAACTCCCGGCCCAGGACCGACACCCGCCCGCGGGTGGGCCACTCGTAACCGGTGACCACCTTGAGCAGGGAGGTTTTCCCGGCGCCGTTGGCGCCCAGGAGTGCCCAGTGTTCGCCGCGGGCGATCGCCCAGCTCAGGGAGGAGAGGATCACCGTCCGGTTGCGTTCCAGACGGACGTCCTCGAGTTCGATGATGTTCGGCGCTCCGGCCTGTGCTACCATGTGCCGCCTCCCTCGCCCGGCCATGATACGTCGGTCGGGGCGCGGGACGCAAAAAAATACGCCGTGGACAAAATCGGAGAAAAGACGCTTTTTCGGGGGTCCTGGCTCTCCCTGCGGAATTTGACCTACCGGACCGCGGCCGGCAGCCGCCTCGAATGGGAGATCATCGTCCGCAGCCGGGAGGAGACGGTCGTGGTCGTGCTGGCCCGCCTGCGCCCCTCGGGCCGGTACCTGCTCATCCGCCAGTTCCGTCCCGGGGTTCAGGCCCGGGTCATCGCCCTTCCCGCCGGCTGCGTCGCCCCCGGGCGCGACATCCGCCTCCAGGCCGAGGCGGAACTGAAGGAAGAGACCGGATATTCGGGAACGATCGTCTCGGTCTCCCCGCGTCTGAAGATCAACCCCGCCGTGCTCGATTGCGACCTGTACCTGGTGGAGATGGAGGTGGACGAAACCGCGCCCGAGAACCTGGAGCCCCGCCAGGAGCTGGAGCCCGAGGAGGAGATCGAGGTTTTCCCGGTCGAGCCCGCCCGCATCCGGGAATTTCTCCGGGCCCAGGCCGCCGCCGGCTGCGAAATCGCCTCGGCCTGCTGGCTTATCTTCGAAACCGGTCCGGGTCCGGCGTCCGCCGGCGGTTGAGCCGGTTCAAAATCCGGTTTCGCCCGGCACCGAGAAGAACAGTTTTTCCCGGACGGGAAGCGCGCCCTCGGCCAGTGCCACCCCGTTGTGGTCCTGGAGCCGGTAGCGCCTCGCCCCGGAAGGAGAACGGGAGATCCAGAGCCCGATGTCGTCGAGGGGATAGGGGGTGGGGTTGGTGAACGTGACCACCAGGCAATCGCCCTCGCGCGCGCTCTCCACGCGCAGTTTTTCCCGGGCCAGCCACCACCGGCTCAAGGTGGAAAGAGTGGTGCACCAGGTGTTTTCGGAGAGGATGATTTCGAAAAATTCCTCCAGGATCTGGAGGTTTTCCGGCTTGGAGACGCTTCCGATGTAGGTGTGGTAGACGAAGACGCCGTTGAGGGAATGGATGCGGCGGAAGATCCGAACCCCCTTGTCGAACTTCTGCAGGGGGTTGACCTGGTCGGTGAACTCCAGGAGCCGGTAGCCGGAGGGGTGGTAGGGGTAGAGGACCCCCTCGGTCAACGGCCGGCGCAGGAGGCTGGAGAAAGTCCGCGGCGGGGAGAGGGTGCTGGAGGAGTAGAGGAAGTCGCAGATCTCCAGGATCCGGAACGTGTCCGGGGTGGTGACGAATTCCGGAGCCCGGAAACCGACGGGGAAGAAACCGAGCTCGGCCAGGGCGTTGTGCCCCTGCTCGATCCGTTCGCGCTGCTCGTCGTACGGCAGTTCGAAGAGTTCTCCGCCCTCCGGGGCGCCCCGGGCGAGGTCGGGGCCGTAGGTGTGGTACGTTCCCTCCTGGGCGATTTCGTGGCCTTCCTCGGTCAGGCTGCGGAGTTCGGCCAGGACCTGGGGGGCGTCCTTGACGGGGTAGGTGTCGATATAGTCGGGGATGACGAAAAAGACCCCGGGAATTCCGTGTTTGCGCAGGAAGAGGCGGAGGATGGCGATATCCTCGGGCGGGGTGGTGGCTTCGATGTCGCAGTTGGTGAAGACGCTGGCCGATTGAAAGCCGTGGGGGTAGATGTCCAGGGAGAGATAGCGGTTGCGGATGAAGAGCATGGGGGGGCCGTAGATATAGTCGCGGGCCAGGGAAAAGTAATTGAAGAGAACGTAGATCGCCCCCGCCAGGAGCAGCAGTCCGGCCAGCAGGGCCGCCCGTTTTTTTATTTTCCAGGACATGGTCGGGGAGGCGTCGGCTCCGGCGCGGGGCTCGGCGTCGCGGCCGGCCCGGCCGGAACCGGCGTCGGGGGCGGGTAGATCCGCCCGTTCCAGATTTCGGTGAAATAATCGCCGAAGAACGCCACCGCGGCGGGATCGGTGATCATCAGGCTGCTTTCGTTGCGGACCTCCAGGGCCTGGTACCCCCAGTTGGCCGAACCCACCAGGGCCGTCTGATCCGCCAGCACCAGCTTGGCGTGGGTGGTGACGTCCTCGCGGTCGAACCGGACGTCAACGCCGCCTTTTTTCAGCAGCTCGGCGGTCTCGCGGTTGAGGCGGTTCAGTCCCTGGTTGTAGTCGCTGAGATCGAGGATCACCCGGACGTCCAACCCCTTGCCGGCCGCGAGGATGAGGGCGTCGATCAGGGCGTTGGCCTTGGAATCCGGATAGCTGCGCGAATAGTTCATGCCGTAGACCATGACCCAGACCCGTTGCCGGGCGCCGGCGATCATCTTCTCCAGGACGGGGAAGTGCCCGCGGTTGACCACCGTCGCCGCGCCGGGGATCTCGACCGCCTCCAGTACGGGCTCGGCCTCGCTGTTCTTCCAAAGCTGTTCGAAGTAGCGCGCGAAGAACTCTCCCACCGCCGGGCTCTCGACCAGGACGTTGGTCTCGTTGTTGTTGTCCATGGAGTTGGCCGAAAGGTTGGTGGACCCGAGGAGGACCCGGCGACGGTCGGCGACGAACAGTTTGTTGTGCAGCTGCTTGCGGGGGGTGTCGAGACGGGTCTCGATGCCGAAACGGTTCAGATAGCCCTCGCTGGTGCGGTTGAAGGAGATCTTGTCTTCGATCAGGCCCCGCACCGCCACCCCGCGCCCGACCGCTTCCCGGAGCGCATCCTGGACTTTTTTCACCTGGGGGTCGTAGTGGAATTCGAGCTGGATGAAGTCGATGGACGTCCGCGCCGAGGCGATCAGCTCCAGGAGGACGGGGAGATAGTCGCGGTTGACCACCGGGACGATCGTCTCGGCCCCCCCGCAGAGAACCGCCGGGGAAAAGAACAGCAAGCTCGCCAGCAGGATACCGAGGGCGATCCTCATCAACGGCCGTTTCTCCTTGCGGGGAATCCCCCGCCGGTCAGTCGCAAAAACGGAACTTGACGATGGTCCAGAACGCGACAAAACCGTCTTTCCAGGTGATTTTCTTGCCCTCTTCGTAGGTGCGTCCGAAATAGGAGATCGGCACCTCGTAGAGGCGGTAACCGCGTTTCACCATCTTGGCGGTGATCTCGGGTTCGATCCCGAACCGTTCCGACCGGAGTTCGACCCCGGTCAGGACGTCCCGGCGAAAAACCTTGTAACAGGTCTCCATGTCGTTGAGGTTGATGTTGTAGAGAATATTGGTGAGCAGCGTCAGGAGCTTGTTGGCGACATAGTGCCAGAAGTAAAGGACCCGGTGCGGACCGCCCAGGAACCGGGCTCCGTAGACCACGTCGGCGACCCCGTCCATGATGGGTCGGCAGAGCTTCCGGTACTCCCCGGGGTCGTATTCCAGGTCGGCGTCCTGGACGATGACGATATCCCCCCGGGCCTCGGCGAAACCGCGCCGGATGGCGGCGCCCTTTCCCCGGTTGCGCTCCTGGACGAAGACCCGGACCTTCTCGTCCTCGAGAGCCTCCAGCAGCGCGGGGGTGCCGTCGGAGGAGCCGTCGTCGACCACCACGATTTCGGTGACCAGGTCCTGGGCTTTGACCCGGGCGATGATATCGAGGAGGGTCTTCTCCTCGTTGTAAACCGGGATAACGACGCTGACCGACATCATGGGAACACCTCGGGTTGAGCGGCGGGCTTCTTCCCCCTGACAAACAGGGAAGCTAGCATCGCCAGGTCTTTCCTGTCAACTTCTCCCGTCGCCGCCAGCACCGCCGCCGCCGCCCCCCCCAGGGCGGGAAGAACGACGAGGAGGAGCCAGCCCCGGGGGGCGATCGCGGCGGCTCCCCCCCCGGCGACGGCGGCCGCCAGGAGCGTCCTGCGAGCCGTCGCCCATCCCGCGGGGTTCCCCAGCCTCCGTCCGGCGGCCGCCCAGGCCGCCCCCAGGCCGCCGGCGCAGGCCAGGGCGGTGGCGGCCGCCGCCCCCAGGGTCCCCCGGGCCGGAACCAGGAGGGCGCAGAGCGCCGTGTCCGCGGCCAGGGTTCCCCCGACCAGGATGAAGGCGGTCCAGGGGGCTCCGTCGGCGGCCAGGGCGCTGGCCAGAAGAAAGAGGAAGGCCAGGGCGGTCTGTCCGAAGACCAGCACCCGCAGCGGCGCGCCCGCGGGAAGGCTGTCGGTCCCGTAGACCCAGGCCGCGAGCCCGTCCGCGGCGGCGCCGATCAAAGCCGCGGCGGGCAGGGAGAGAATCAATCCCCAGCGGACCCAGGTGCGCAGGGTCCTGCGGACGGCTTCCCGGTCGCGGGACCGGGCGGCGATGGTGGGGAAGAGCGTCAGGCTGAGGGCGTAGAGGAGCATGTAGGGTATCCGGGCGAACTGTTGGGCGCAGGTGTAGTACCCGGCGGCCG